>NZ_JBNWBW010000005.1:0-184703 GCF_053522725.1 Agrobacterium sp. 16-172Ci | reverse complement strand
GGCTCATCCACGGGATCAATGTCCCCAGGGGGGATCGGTCTTCCATCCGCCACCGCACAAGCGACAATAGCACAGCGCGGCGAAATCAAGTTACAAGGGGGCACGCTCTCCGAAATCCGGCAACGTTACCCCCTCATCTGACCCTTCGGGCCATCTTCTCCCCGGCGGGGAGAAGAAAGACGCCGAACCGATGCAGCCCGATTGGGGTATAGACCTTTAAAGGCCCTCCTTACCGCGCACCCCACGTATCCGTCAGACGATACCCCTCCGGCCACGGATCGGACGGGTCGAGCATGTGCTGGTGGATACCGGTGATCCAGCCGCGACCGGAGATTTCCGGCAGGATGGCTGGACGGTCGCCGACCGTTGTCGTTCCAAGAATACGGCCGGTGAAGGTAGAGCCGATCAGCGACACCGCCGTCAGGGTTTCGCCCTCCTTCATTTCGCCACGCGCATGCAGCACCGCCATGCGGGCCGAAAGTGCCGTGCCGGTCGGCGAACGGTCCACCTTGCCCGGCTGGATGGCAACGGCCGCCCCTGCCCGCAGGCCTTCGGCCGTGCGCTCCACCTTGCCTGCAAACAGGCAGAAGGAAAAATGCCGCCAGTCCGGGTTTTCGGGATGATCGAAGCCCAGAGCCTTGTTGGCGGCATTGGTGATGCGCACGCCGAGGCGGGCAATCTCATGCGCCTCTTCCGGCTTCAGGCTAAAGCCCATAGCTTCGGCATCGACGATGACGAAGCTGTCGCCGCCATAGGCCGTGTCCACTTTCAGCGTACCGAGGCCTTCAACCTCGAGTTCGACATCGAGCTTTGCGGCAAAGCTGGGCAGGTTCTGCACGAAAATGCGCTCGGCCTTGCCGTTGCGGCATTCGGCGCGCACTTTCACCAGCCCGCCTGGCGCTTCCAGCAGCATATGGGTTTCCGGCTCCTGCATCGGTACGATGCCGCCATCCAGAAGTACGGTGGAAACGCAGATGGAGTTGGAGCCGGACATGGGCGGCGTGTCTTCCGGCTCCATGATGATGAAGGCGGCATCCGCATCGGGATGTTTCGGCGGCACCAGCAGGTTGACGTGCCGGAACACGCCGCCACGCGGCTCGTTGAGCACGAAATTGCGCAGGGTCTCATCGCGCGCGATGAAGCGGCTCTGCTCCCAGATCGTCTCGCCCGGCGGCGGCTTCACTCCACCGACGATCACGTCCCCGACTTCCCCTTCCGCATGGGCGGAAATCACATGAACGGTCTTGATACTGCGCATTCAAAACTCCTTAGGAAAGCCATGAAGGAAGAAGGGACGGAGCACGGCCGGTCAGCGCGCTGTCGACGCAATCGGCAAGGCTGCCGAAGCGCACTGCGCGACCGCTGAGGCCGGGTCCGTAATGGGCGTATTTACCGGAATTGGTCATCAGGGCACGGGTCTTCGTCGGGAAGACCGGTTCGGAAATGGAGCACCAGCAAAGATCAGGCAGCACCTGCACCCCGCTGTCATGCAGTCTTTTCAAGGTGCCGTCCTGGCCGGCCGCATCGATGACCTGCTGCCCGGCTGTCACGATGACGGCGACATCCGCATGCCGCTTGCGACCGGCGAGCACAGCGGCGAGCGCGCGGCACTCCTCCAGCGAGGCATGCGGGCTGCCGATGGCAACGAGCTGCACGTCCTCCGGCCCCTCATTCAGCAGCGACCAGCCGGCGGCCATATCTGCGAGCGAAATGGTGACGGTCTCGGCTGTTTCCAAAGGCGCAAGCCCGGCTTCCGGGGTCACACCCTCAATATGCAACATGGGCGCAGCGGATGTGGTGCCGAAAGCCGCGCAAAGCGCTTTTAGATCATCCCGTGACGGCTTCGCAGGGCCAAGGCCGCGCAGCAGCGGAATACAATCCGGTGCGGCCTTGCCCGCCAGATAACCGACGAGTGGCCAGAAGGCATCATCCACACCCTGCGGCAACGCCACATTGACGATGCGCTGAGGACGGCGATTTTCCTCCAGATAGACGCCGGCAAGCGGCGCCCTGCCCGTAAGCGCGATGCAGAGATCGAGAAAATCCGGATGTTTCGCCGTGCGCGCGCCAAGAACCGTATTGGCGAAGATCACAGCGTTCGATTCGGCCCAGGCGATCATGTCGCCGGCCTGCGGCGCGCTGTCGAGCAGGTAAGGCGAACAGGTGAAAGTCGGGCGACAGCCCATGCGCACATAGGCATCCGCCAGCCTTGCGGCCGGATCGCCGAAATCCTCCGGCATGCCCTGCGAACGCCAATGCGCCTTGTCCACCGAAATGGCGTTCATGGTCGTCGGCACCCGTACCTTCGCGCCCATCTCCGCCATTTTTTCCGCGAAGGTGAGATTGGCGGGGCTGGCATAGATGCAACCGTCAATATGGCCCTGCGTCACATCGACAAGCGCCGATGCCCCCTGCTGGGCGGCCATGGCGACGGTGATGCGCATGGCCTGCTGCACGGCGATGCCATCGCGTCCTTCGAGCTTGGCCCGGTCGTCATCCCCAAGATCGAGATGCGCTGTCGCCGGCGGGGTGATGGCAAGGGAAACGCCATCGGCTTCGATGGCCGTCTCATCGATACGGACATGAACGGCTTCGGAGAACCGGGCGAAATTTTCCGCGTCCAGGCGCAGCACCGGCAAAGGCTTGCCGAACATTTCGGCGGCGATCAGCGCGCCCAGCGTCAGCACGTCCTCGGCCTCGCAGAAGACCAGCGCCGAGGGCGCACGGCCCGTCAGGATAAGATCGAGCAGCACGCCCGAACCGGTACAGGAGCCACGGCTGGTGGGCATGAACAGCACGCCGCCGGTGAGACAGATGCCATGTAACGGGTGGTGCACGTCGATGACCCGGCCGGTGGCGGGATCGACCCCGCCCCAGAAACTCAGCGCTTCGGTCGTCGCAATCACGGGACCTTCGGCCGAACCGGCCAAAATGCTGCGGGCTTCAGGAACGGCTGTTGTCGAGAGGGAAGAAGACATCGGAAATCCCCGTCAGAAGCGTTGCGGCGAAAATGCCCTTGTATCGATGGCGGGTTTTTGCCCCGTCAGAAGATCGGCGACGATGCGGGCCGTGCCCGCCGATTGCGTCAACCCCAGATGCCCGTGGCCGAAAGCATAAACCACCCGCGCCGTGTGCCGTGCTTGCCCGATGGCCGGCAGGCTGTCCGGCAGCGAGGGGCGAAAGCCCATCCACTGCTTGCCGCCTTCGGTTTTCAGGCCCGGCAGGAAGGCTTTCGCCTTGGTCAGCAGCGCTTCGGAACGGGCGAAATTGGCCGGGAGCTCCAGCCCGCCCAATTCAACCGCGCCACCAACGCGGATGCCGGAGGAAAGCCGCGTGACGACGAAACCATGGCCGCCGAAGGTCACCTGCGTGCGCAGATCAAAGGCGCCAGACGGCAGGGTCGTATTATACCCCCGTTCGGTTTCCAGCGGAATTTTTTCCCCGAGCGAACGGGCGATGCGATGCGAAAAGGCGCCGGCCGCCAGCACCACCCTGGCGGCCTTGCGGGTGCGCCCATCATGGCTCACCACCTCGACACCGTCTTCCAACGGCCTGAGCGAAGCGATATCGAGGCATTCGATACGGCCGCCAATGGTGCGGAAATGCTCGGCCAGCGCCAGCGTATAAAGCTTGGGATCGGCGATGGAATACCAGCCGGGCGTGAACGTGCCGCAGGTGAAACGCGGCGCGATGCCGGGCTGTATCTCAGCCATCTGTTCGGCATTGAGATGCCGGAACTCGATGCCGTGCCGCTCGCGCGCCTTCCAGCCGGGAAGCGAGGCTTCGAATTCCGCCTCGCTTTCATAGACCTGGAGGTTGCCCTCCTTGCGCAGCATGGCGATGGTATCGGTCTTTTTCAGGAACGGCTCCAGCTCGGCCTTCGCGAGATCCATCAGCGCGGTCTGGGCGGCGGTGGAATGTTCCACCTTCGAAGCGGCGCAGGCCCGCCAGAAGCGGAACATCCATGGCGCGATCTTCAGTGCGTAGGAAGGCGGCACGCTGAGCGGACCGAGCGGATCGAGCAGCCACTTCGGCGCCTTCCACAGAATGCCGGGCGATGCCAGCGGAAGGATATCGGTGAAAGCGAAGGCACCGGCATTGCCGGCGGACGCGCCCGCCGCCGGTCCCTCGCGGTCGATGACCGTGACCGAGAGGCCACGGCCCTGCGCCGCAATTGCCGCCGAGAGGCCGACGACGCCGGCCCCGATGACGATGACATCATTGGCAGGCATTACCGCACGCTCGCCAGGAATTTCTGCGTTTCAGCGTGCTGCGGCGCGCCGAACAGCTGATCCGGCGTGCCGATTTCCGCCATCACGCCCTGATGGAAGAAGGCGACGCGGTTCGAGACATCACGCGCGAAGGCCATTTCATGGGTGACGCAGATCATCGTCATGCCCTCATCCGCCAGCATCTTCAGCGTATCGAGCACTTCGCCGACCAGCATAGGGTCGAGTGCCGAGGTGACTTCGTCGAACAGCATATATTCCGGCGACATGGCAAGCGCGCGGGCAATCGCCATTCGCTGCTGCTGACCGCCCGACATGCGGTTCGGATAGACCTTCAGCTTTTCGGCAAGACCCACATGGGTCAGTTGCTTCACCGCGATTTCCTCGGCCTGCTCCTTCGAGATACCGAGCACCTTGCGCGGCGCGAGCATGACGTTTTCGAGCACCGTCAGATGCGGAAAGGCGTTCCATTGCTGGAAGACGATGCCGACCTTGCGGCGCAGCTTGTTGAGGTCGGTGGACTTTGCATGCACTTCCGTGCCGTCGATGACGATCTTGCCGCTGTCGATCGGCTCGAGGCCGTTGATGCAGGTCAGCAGCGTCGACTTGCCGGAACCGGAGCCGCCGATGATGGTGACGACCTCGCCCTTGTTGACGGTGAGGTTGATCCCTTTCAGAACCTCCAGCGGGCCGAAGGATTTGCGGACGTTTTCGATCTCAATCATTGGGGGACCACCGTCTTTCGAGATACCCGCCGAAACGGGCGATGGGGAAGCTGATAAGGAAGTAGATGGCGCCGCAGATCATCAGGATGGTCAGCGGTTCCTGCAGGCGGGTGACGAGGATCTGCGAGGCGCGCAGAAGCTCGATAAGGCCGAGCCAAAGCACCAGCGCGGAATCCTTCATGACGCCGAGCGTCAGCCCGATCCATGACGGCAACGACACGCGGGTAGCAAGCGGCAGCACGATGTAACGCATGTCCTGCGACCAGGTCATGCCGAGCGACCGGCAGGCGCGGCGCGTGTTCGACGGCACCGCACCGATGCCGCCGCGCACGATCTCGGTGCAATAGGCCGCCGTATAAAGCGACAGCACCACGCAGGAGGTGGTGAATGGCGGCCAGCCGAGCTTGGCGATCGACTGGAAGGCGTTGCCGAGCACGAGCTGGATGAGCAGCGGCACGGAACGGAAAATATCCAGCACGAAGGTCAGCGGCAGCGACCAATAGGGGCCGAACTGGAAACGGATGATACCGAAGATGATCCCCATGATGGTGCCCGCCGTGACGGCGACGGCGGTGACGGCAAGCGTCATGCCGGCACCCTTGGCCAGGAAGGCGAGATCACTCCAGGTGAGAGCGGTTTCAAACATGGCTCACCTCTCTCAATAACGGAACAGACGCGCTGCCAGCAGACGGGCGGCGAGCGTGACGATCTTGGCGATCACGTAATAGATGACCGCGGCGAGCGCGAAAAATTCGAAGGTGCGGAACGAGCGCGCATTGAGCGCCTGCGTGACGCCGGCGAGATCCGTATTCATGCCGACCGTGACGCCGAGCGAGGTCATGAGGATTGCCCACACCATCTGGTTGGTGGCCGGCAGAAAGGCGACGCGCAGCATCTGTGGCAGGATGATAAGCCGGAAGGTTTGCATCGAGGTCATGCCGAGCGAACGGCCGGAGCGCGTCTGCGTATCGGGAATGGCCTTTAGCGCGCCACGGAAATTTTCCGCCAGATAACCGGCATTGTTGAAGGCGATACCGACCAGAAGCGCCGTATAGGGGCTCAAATGAATGCCGAAATTGCCAAGGCCGAAATGGGCCATGTAAATCTGGAACAGCGCCGGCGTGTTGCGGGCGACTTCCACCCAGACGGCGGCGAAAGCGCCGAGAATGCGGTTGCCGGAGAGCCGGAACAGCGTCAGCACGATGGCGCAGGAAAGACCGATCACCATCGATAGAATGGCGATCTGCAGCGTCACCACCGCACCGTCCAGAAGCTGCGGCAGAGCCTTCAGCGCCTGATTCCAGTGGAATGTATAATTGAACATTAAGCGTCCCGCCTTTTCAGAAACGATCAACGGCGCGATCATCTTGACCGCGCCGTTTACGAAAAGTCCTGATCAGCGATAAACGCCGTTGACGGTGAGCGAAGGAACTTCGCCGCCAACCCATTTTTCATAGAGTTCGGCGTAACGGCCGGTGCGAACCTGCTGGTTGATGAAGAGGTTCAGGTAGTTGATGAAGCCGTATTCGTCACGGTTGGTGAAGAGCGCGACATAGTCAATGTCATAGGGCGCCTTGCCGACCACGGAGATGCCCGCGAACTTGCCGCCCTTGACGTTGGACTGCGCAACCGTCGAGGTGGAGACGGTGGCGTCGATCTGGCCCTGGCTGAGCGCGAGGAACACGTCTGCCTGCGTCTGGTACGGACGGAATTCGCCAGTGCCCCATTCCTTGACCGTCTTTTCGAGCGCGATGGCTTCGAACGTGCCGGCAGTCGCGCCGACCGTCTTGCCCTTCATGTCCTCGAAGGACTTGATGCCCGACTTGTCGTTGGCCGTAACGGCCATTTCGAAAGCGAAGTAAGGCACGGTCATGCCGACCGTCTTGGCGCGCTCCAGCGTATCGGAGGTGGACGCAACGCCCACATCGACGCGGCCGGACATCAGCGCCGGAATGCGCTCGGGGAACGGCGTTTCGACGATTTCAGCCGTGACGCCGAGCGCCTTGGCAAGATCGTTGCAATAATCGACATCGAAGCCGATCGGGTTGTTGGCGTCATCACGCGCGCCCATGGGCGGGAAATCGAGCACGACGGCGCAACGCAGCGTGCCGGACGAAATGATGTCGTCAAGTTTGTCGGCCTTGGCCGGCGTAATAGCGAAAGTGGCGGCCAAGAGGCCGGCGACGATGACCGATTTTTTCATTCTTTATTTGCTCCCACAATTGGTCTGCCCTTGAAGGCGCGGTCACTATTTCCCTATGGCGGCGATAAATCAACATAAAAATACAACGAGTATACAAAAAGAATTTTTGCGTGTGCGAACTGATGAGGTATCGCGGATGATTACGCAAGCCAACGCGGGGGGAGCGACAAGATGGGCGAGACATCCAGAATCCCTCCTTCCTGTACTTGTCACAGGAATCTGGCCAGCCCAAATCTTTGGGCTGAAAGAGGCTTTCCGACGCGCAGACGCGCCGACCCGGATTTCTGTGACAAGCACAGGAATGACGGCTTAAGGTGTCTTCGCGTTTTGAGAGGGTCACCTTCTGCTCGGACTGAGCTTCATCGAAAAGACACGTTGCAATACTCACGCCTTTGTATACTTTATGTATTCAAAATGTGCGAGCCCTATCGGAGGACTATGATGAGCGACACGACCACTTTGACCATTGAGGCACTTTTCCAGCGGGTCGAGTCGATTTTTTTGAGGGCCGGGGTGAATGATGTACAGTCGGGAGCGCTGGCGCGCGTCATTACTGCCGGTGAGCGGGACGCCTGCAAGTCCCACGGCATCTACCGTATCGAAGGCGCGCTCCGCACCGTCAAGGCGGGCAAGGTGAAGCCCGACGCCATACCTGAAGTGGCTGAAGACGACGCCACGGCCATCGTCAAGGTCAATGCCCGTGGCGGCTTCGCCAACCCCGCCTTCGAACTTGGTCTGCCGGTTCTGGTGGAGCGAGCGAAACGTGCGGGGATCGCTGCACTCGTCATCAATGACTGCACGCATTTCTCGGCGCTCTGGCCGGAAGTCGAGGGCCTTACCTCGAATGGTCTCGCCGGGCTGGTCATGTGCCCGAGCTATTCCACCGTTGCGCCCACCGGCGGAACCAAGCCTCTGCTTGGCACCAACCCCTTCGCCTTCGGCTGGCCGCGCAAGGACGCCTCCCCTTATGTCTTTGATTTCGCGACCTCGGTTGCGGCCCGAGGTGAAATAGAACTACACCGGCGGGCCGGAAAGCCCCTGCCGGAAGGCTGGGCTCTGGATGCCGACGGCAAGCCGACGACTGACCCGGAAGCGGCCCTTGCCGGCTCCATGCTGCCCTTTGGCGGCCACAAGGGATCGGCCATCGGCACGATGATCGAGCTTCTCGCCGGCATCATGATCGGCGATCTCACCAGCCCCGAAGCGCTCGAATTTCTCGGCACCACCACGCTTGCCCCGACCCATGGCGAGCTGATCGTCGCTTTTTCGCCTGAGACCTTCGCCAAGGGGCGCCCCGGCGATCCTTTTCAGCGCGCGGAAGTGCTGTTCGACGCCATCATCGGCCAGGGCGCCCGCCTGCCCTCGGGCCGCCGCTTCACTGCACGCGCGAAGTCCGAAAGCGAAGGCATTACCCTCACCGCCGCCGAAATGGCCGGGCTCGACCGGCTGTTGGAAAAGGGGCTGGACGCGGTTTCCTGAGCGCGTTTGGATGTGGAAATAAAAAAAGCCCGCAATCGCGGGCTTTCTCATAACGACAGCGTCACTCAGCTTTCTTTGCGACTGCATAGCATAGCCGCTCCGTCACCCCGGACTAGATCCGGGGTCCAGCGCGATCAAGTCCTTGATCGCGGAAGACTCTTTCACGGCGCAGACGCGCCGTGGCTGGATGCCGGATCTAGTCCGGCATGACGGACGAGAGGCATCAAACCTCATCACATACAAAAAAGGCCCGCAGTTGCGGGCCTATTGTCTTCACGTCAGCGACTGATCAAGCAGCCTTGCAGGCCTGAACCGCACCCGGCAGCTTGCTCCAGTCGGCATACCAGCTGTTGAACAGCTTGAACTGCGCCTCGACATAACCGCGCTGGCTGTCCGTCAGGGCATCGGTTTCGTTGAAGTGCAGCGTGTATTCCTTGTCGCCCTTCAGCACCATCATGTGCTTGAAATAGAGAACCAGATCCGGGCCTTCATCGAAGGACGAGAGAACGGCGAGCGCCTGTTCCAGCTCCAGCGCGCGGGCGCGGGCATCGGCATCGCCCTTGGCGGCGGCCTGCGACAGCTTGCAGAGGTGAATGACTTCCTTCGGCAGAACATTGCCGATGCCGGTGATGGCACCGGTGGCGCCGCAATTGACGAAGCCATGGAAAACAGCCGTATCGACGCCGATCATCAGGGTGACGTCGTCATCGCGGCTGGTGATGTTTTCAGCGGCGTAACGCATATCGGCCGGGCCGCCGAATTCCTTGAAGCCGACGAGGTTCTTGTGCTCGGCGCGCAGCGCGAAAAAGAGATCGGCGCGAGTGGCGAAGCCGTAATAGGGGCTGTTGTAGATGACGGCCGGGATTTCCGGTGCGGCCGAGAGGATGGCCTTGAAGTGGGCCTTCTGGGCGGCGATGACCGAACCGCGCGACAGGACGCGCGGAATGACCATCAGGCCCTTGGCGCCAACCTTCTGGGCGTGAGCGGCATGGGCAACGGCAGATGCCGTGTTGACCGCGCCGGTGCCGACGATGACCGGAATGCCGGCTTTCACCAGGCGCTCCACGCCTTCCATGCGCTGCTCATCCGTCAGGAGCGGCCAGTCGCCCATGGAGCCGCAATAGACGACGGCCGACATGCCATCGGCGATCAGTTCCTTGCCCTTGCGAACAAGCGCGTCGAAATCAGGGGTGCGATCATCCTTGCAGGGGGTCATCAAGGCGGGAATCACGCCGGAAAAAATGCTGGCCGTCATTTCAAGCTCCTAAGGGACATGTTTTTGGGGAATGGACGCACCTCCGCGCCACCCTTTCGACAAGGACACTACAATCTTGTATTTTATTTGTCGACAAGAAATCGACAAGCTACAGATTTATTTCCAGACGCTCGTTTCGCACCAGCAGCTTCTGCACCTGCCGCACGATCTGCTCGGCATGCTCGCGGGCCAGTTTCTCGGAAAGAACGGTATCACGCGCAGCGATAGCCGCGATGATCTCATCATGATCGTCGACGAAGCGCTTCGGCAAACGATCGTCATAGGACTGGTAATAAAGCCTGAGGATGCGTCGCCCCTCGTCCAGCAGCCGCTTGAACAGGCTGGTAAAATAGGGATTGCGCCCGGCCTCGGCGATAGAGAGATGAAGGGCGGCATTGGTGGAGATCATCGCCAGCGCATCCTGCTCCTCTACCGCAATGGCGAATTCCGCATTGTGGGCGCGGATTCCGGCCAGATCCTCCGGGCGGTGATATTGCGCGGCAAGCTGCGTCGTTACCCGATACATCAGCACCAGCGCATCGAAATAGGTGTGCATGTTGAGGAAATCGATATTCGACACCATGGTCGAACGGTTTGGCAGCGTATCGATCAGCCCCTCACCCGAAAGCCGCACCAGCGCCTCGCGGATCGGCGTGCGCGACATCTTGAATCTTTCGGCAAGTTGCACCTCATCGATGGGGCTGCCCGGCGGCAGAACCAGATCGAGAATCTCGTCGCGCAGCAGATCATAGACCATCTTCACGCCGGAGCCGCGCTTGCGCTCGGCAGAAGCAATTATATCCGTCATCATCAAATCCCTCTTGTCGACATAAAGAGTACTATTATATTTTTTCCCGATCAACGCCGCGCAGCGCCGCAGCATCTTCGAATGGCGGAATAATTGTTCAAAAACAACAAAAAGCCGTCGCGAAAATTGCCCGCGACGGCTTTTGAACGTTGAGTTTGTGGCGTGGACGCTGTTTATAGGGCATCGCCGACTAAAGAGGGCGATTTAATCAGGACCGCGATCCTCAAGCCAGCATCAATTGCGCAGGCCGGTGGCGACGACCGAAATCTTGAAAGCGCCGTCCAGCGTCGGGTCGAAGGAAGCGCCCATCACCACATCGGTTTCTTCGCTCACCGCCTCGCGTACCAGCGTCATTGCCTCATCGATCTCATAGAGCGTCAGATCGTTGCCACCGGAAATGGAAACAAGAGCGCCCCGCGCTTCCTTCAGCGACGGTTCGCCGAGCAGCGGGTTGGCAATGGCTGCGGCAGCCGCTTCCGAGGCGCGCTTTTCACCCTTGGCCTGCGCCGTGCCCATCAGCGCCCGGCCGCCATTCTTCATGACATAGCGCACATCGGCGAAATCGAGATTGACCAGGCCTTCGCGCAGGATGAGATCTGTGATGCAGCGCACGCCAAGCGACAGAACCTTGTCGGCCGTCTTCAGCGCATTTTCGAAGGTCGTGCCGGCATCGGCAATGCGCAGCAGGTTCTGGTTGGGGATGACGATGACGGTATCTGCCGTGTTGAGCAGGTTGGCGAATCCATATTCGGCAGCCCGCATGCGGCGCGCGCCTTCGAAACTGAAGGGAAGCGTCACGACACCGACGGTGAGGATGTTCTTCGCCCGGCAGGCTTCGGCGATGACGGGGGCAGCGCCCGTGCCGGTGCCGCCGCCCATGCCGGCGGTGATGAAACACATGTCGTAGCCGCTCAGGTGATCCATGATCTCGTCAAGTGAATCGATCGCTGCCTGCCGGCCAACCTCGGGATCGGCGCCTGCGCCGAGCCCGCCGGTCAGTTCGGAGCTGAGCTGCACGAGCCGCGGCGCGTTGGTCTTCTTCAGCGCCTGCGCATCCGTATTGGCGGCGATGAAATCGACGCCACCGATGCCCTCGGCAATCATGTTGTTGATCGCGTTGCCGCCACCGCCACCGACGCCGACGACGGCGATATTGGGCGTGTTGCGGGCAATGGTGGCGCGCGGAGACTGGGTCATCGTCTTATTCTCTTTCTAAACTCATAGGGTCCCGCGCCGTTCTTTGACTGCGGCACGCGAATGATCGGCAAGGTTCCAGCGCTTCCTCCCCGATGGGGAAAAGAGGCTGTAACGCTTTGAATTTTCATGCCGGCCTTTCACCCCATAATGGCGAAAGAACGGTGTTCCAGGGGGCGAAAGATGCTCCACGGCGACGTTCTCCGACCCCTTCCCCGGATGAAAACCGAACCGAATCAACTGCTTCGCTCTTGTAAGGTGATAGCCGAAAAGGCACACCGTTTACACTCCATTCACTATGTTTATCTCACTTTGGAACGAGTTGCGCCGAGAAGTGTTTGCATGCCGACCGCGCTGGAGCGGCGGGAAATAAAACGGAGCCGGTCCCGCCGCTCCGGGTTTAGTTGAAGCCTCGGATGATCCGCAACCGCGATTCAGTTTTCAATCCGTTGCTCTGAAACACAGAATGGAGGCAGGCATATGTTGGCAGACGTCTTGCAAAACGAACCGGGTTTCCGCACGGAACAGCCGCGTGTGCTGATCGTGGAAGACGAATTCCTCATCGCCATGGATATAGAGGATTCCATTTTGCAGGCGGAAGAAGAGGCAGATGTCATCGGTATCGCCAACCGGCTGGAAGACGCCGTGGCGCTTGGCAGCCGCGCCGATATCGCCTTCGTCGACGTCAACCTTGCCGACGGACAGACCGGCCCGGAGATCGGACGGCGGCTTTCCCAAGATCATGGCGTGGTGGTGATCTTCATGACGGCAAACCCCGAAGTCGTCGTCAATCTCGGCATCGGCGCCGGCGTAATCGCCAAACCCGTGCCGCAGGATGCCGTGGAGCAGTGCCTCGCCTATGCCCTTGCCAAACGTGCAGGCGCCCACGCCGTGACGCCCATCGGCATGATGGCTTTCGACTGAGATATTTCCTGAAGACAAAGGCAAGTTTCTGAAAACAAAAAAGCCTGCCGCGGGAGGAGGTGCGGCAGGCTTTTTGAAAAGATGAACAGCGATATGGGAGGAGGAAAACCGCTGTCCCCGGGGCAATCCTTTGGGAGGAGGAGTAGGATCACCCGCTTTACCAAAAGGATGTGGGAGGAGGTACATCCCTTTCGATGATTGGAAGATAGCATTTTTCTGCGTATTTGACAGGCATAAGCTTGCAGTACAGATATGCATTCATTGCATGGCGATATTCATCGCCTGACGTCGAGAAAACCCCACCCTTCGGCTCGCACTTCGACATCGCCGGATTATCTGGCGGATATTCGCGGTAGACGCATCCATTCCCCAAAACAAAAACGCCCGCTGAGCGGGCGTTTGGGCATTCAAAAGAGGCGATATCGCCTTGATTACCTGCCAACGGCGGCGCGGGCGACGCTGGTGATCTGGCTACGATCGATACCGAGATCGTGCAGTTCACGGGTGCTCATACGGCCGAGTTCGTTGATGGTCTGACGATATTTGCGCCAGTTATTGAAGCTGCGTGCTACGTTCATGACATTACCCTTTCTGAGGTTTAGGTGACGTCAGTAACGTTTTCGTTCCGGCGTCCTTTGATGCCCCCTATATGCGCTTTTCGATGACGAATTAACAGGCAGAATAAGGCAATCCACCCATGCGCCAGACGCAAGGGTTCCCCATGACGGTTTGCGACGAAAAAGAAACCTGACTAAAATTCAGACGGTTCGCCGAGCTTGGAACCGTCCCCGCCGCTCAGAACTTGTAGCGGACGCCGAATACGTTGGCGTTTGTGGCGCCTTTCATATTGCCCAGTGTTTTGCCACCGCCGGAACGGTGGTGAAGACGCCAGAAGAATTCCGTCGAAGAATCCTCGCTGAAGGACACGTTGATTTCCGGTCCCAGATAAAACAGGACATTCGCGTTGCCGTTGTCCTTGATTTCCTGTTCCCGCTCGCGGCCACGCTGCGCATCCGTGACGAGGCTGAGGCCGGCGGTAAAGCTCGGCGTGATGAACAGCCGCTCTCCGAGCCTGATCTGCTCGTAACGTGCAACCGGACCCGCCCAGACTTCACCGGTAAAGCCCTTGCCAAATCTGGCGGCGACGCCGATTTCGCCGCCGAGTTTCACGTTACCGATGTGGTAGGGGTAGAACTGATAGCCGCCGCCCAGAATGGCATTGCGCTCATATTCCACCGGAATGAGGGCTGCACTTTTCAGCATGTCCTCTTTCGTCAGGACGCCGCCGAAACCGAATATCGCTTCGCTCGTCTCCGACGTCATATCTTCTGACGCAAGAGATGGCGTTGCCGCCAGTGCGATCATGGCTGCCAGTGACAGACGTGCTGCAATATTCATTTTGCTACTCCTGAACAAAGCCCGCTTACCCAGCCGTCCTCATAGGCATATTCACGGAAGGCGAACATACCGTTACCGAACACAATTAATTCAACTTGCGCGGAAATAGGCGGAATCAGCGCAGGAAACGCCTGAAACGGCGAAGCGCGAAAACGAAAAGCGCGGAGCCGATGGCCAGCAGCGCCAGCAATTGCGGCCAGACCACATCCAGCCCCGCCCCCCTGAAAAGCACCGATTGCGCCAGTATGACGAAATGGGTGTTGGGTGCGAGAAGCATGATGTACTGGATGATATCAGGCATGCTTTCACGCGGCGTCATGGCGCCGGAGAGCACCTGCAACGGCAGCAGGAACAGGATCAGCAGCATGCCGAATTGCGGCATGGAGCCTGCAACGGTCGCAAGGAAGATGCCCATCGACGTCATGGCGAAGAGCTGCAACGCCGTTCCGAGCAGGAAGAGCAAGAGCGAGCCTTCGATTGGAGTGGCGAGCAGGCCCCTGACGACTACGAACAGGGAAAATGCGGAGGCCACCAGCACGACAAGGCCCATGGACCAGACCTTGCTGAGCATGATTTCCAGCGGCGTGACCGGCATGACCAGCAGATGCTCGACCGTGCCATGCTCGCGCTCGCGAATGAGCGCGGCCCCCGTCAGCACGATCGACAGCATGGTGATGGCGGTGATGATGTTGTTGATCGACCCGAACCACGACTTGTCCAGCTCCGGGTTGAAACGGGAGCGTAGCGTCAGGTCCACCGGCACCGACGTCGCACCGCGATAACGGTTGATATATTCCTGAACTTCGCTCGTTACGATGCTCTGCACATAACCGCCGCCGCTGAAAGCCTGGCTCATGCGGGTTGCGTCGATATTGAGCTGGATGGCCGGCTGTTGCCCGGCCATCACCCGGCGCTGGAAATCCGGCGGGATGTTGAGCGCGAAGGTATCGAGGCCCGCATCCATGCGCTTGTCCATTTCCGCAATGGAAATCTGCTTCGGCGGGGAGAAATAGGGCGGATAAAAAGCCGTGCTGATGCGCCCTGAAAGCGGTGACTGATCCTCGTCGACGATGGCGATGGCGGCATTGTTCAGCGTCTCCGGCAGCGCGCTGGAGCCGGTGTAGATCTGCAGCGTGAAGGCGTAGACGATGAGCAGCAGCAACATGCCGTCACGCGCAAGGCCGCGCAGTTCCTTGATGCCGAGCTGGAAGATGTTGGACGAAAACAGCCTCATGACGCCTGTTTCCTCAAAAGTGCGGCGCCGGCAATGAGAAGCAGCGGAATGGCAATGAGAAGCGGCAGGAACGAGCCGGAAAGCCCGGCGAAATCCAGCCCCTTGGAGAAGGTGCCGCGCGAAATGGTCATGAAATAGGTGGCGGGATAGATATTGCCGATAAAGGCGCCCGCCCCATGTAGCGACGAAACGGGATCGATCATTCCCGAATATTGCGTTGCCGGAATGAGCGTCAGCAGGGCCGTGCCGAAGATCGCCGCGATCTGGCTCTTCATGAAGGACGACATGAGAAGGCCGATGGAGGTGGCGATGACGACATAGAGCAGCGCTCCCGTCGCATAGGCGAGATAACTTCCGGTGAAGGGCACCTGGAAGATGAAGATGGCGAAGGCCGTCAGAAGCAGGAAATTGAGCATGCCGAGGGCGACATAAGGAAGCTGCTTGCCGATCAGGAATTCCAGCCGGGTGGTCGGCGTCACGTAAAGATTGACGATGGAGCCGAGTTCCTTTTCCCTGACGACGCTGAGCCCCGCCAGCATGGCGGGAATGAGCATGAGCAGCAGCGGAATGACCGCCGGCACCATGGCGACGAGGCTTTTGACGTCCGGATTGTATCGATAGCGCGTTTCGATGCTGAAAGTGCTTTGCGTCGCCGCGCTGCCGTAAATCTCGGCCGCCTTGCGCGCCAGCCATGTCTGGTGCATGCCCTGCACGTATCCGCGAACGGTCTCCGCCCGCTGCGGCATCGCGCCGTCGATCCAGGCGCCAACCTCCACCGTCTTGCCGCGCAAGACATCGCGGCCGAAACCAGGGGGAATTTCAATGGCAAGGCTCAGTTCCCCGTCACGCATCCGCCGGTCCATATCGGCATAATCGCGGATCGGTTCCTTCTCGATGAAATAACGCGAGCCGGCAATGTCGAGCACATAATCGCGGCTGATGGTGGAATCGTCACGGTCCAGCACCGCGAAGGTCAGGTCCTCGACATCGAGATTGATACCGTATCCGATGACGAACATCAGGATGACGCTGCCGAGTACCGCCAGCGTGCCGCGAATGGGATCCCGCTGCAGTTCCAGCGCCTCGCGGCGGGTATAGCTGAACATGCGCCTGAAATCGAAAAACCTCTTACGATTGGGTGCAGCATGTTGCGTCGCCGGCACCTGCGCTGCCGCGACAGGAGCGGCGGCAGGTGCCACCTTTTTGACGCCTGAAGCATCCTCGAGATAGGCAACAAAAGCCTCTTCGAGCGTTGCCGCATTGCGGCTTTTGGTAATCGCGTCAGGTGTATCGCTGATCAGCACCTTGCCGGCATGCATCAGCGAAATCCGGTCGCAGCGCTCCGCCTCGTTCATGAAATGGGTGGAGATGAAGATGGTGACATCGTCGTTGCGGGAGAGATCGGCAAGGATTTGCCAGAACCCGTCCCGCGCCACCGGATCGACACCTGAGGTCGGTTCATCGAGGATGAGAATATCAGGCGAATGGATCATCGCCACCGCCAGCGACAGCCTCTGCCGGATGCCGAGCGGCAGGTCGTCCGGCAGTGTGTCCATGACCGCACCGAGATCGAAACGCTCGGCCATTTCGGCGATACGCGGCTGAATGGTTTCTTCCGGCAGCTTGAACAGGCGGGCGTGAAGATCGAGGTTCTGCCGCACCGTCAGTTCGGAATAGAGCGAGAATGCCTGGCTCATGTAGCCGACGCGGTGACGGATCGCCATGTCGCTGGCATCCACCCTGTGCCCGAAAAGCTTCGCCTCGCCTTCGCTGGCGGCCAGAAGCCCCGTCAGCATTTTCATGGTGGTGGATTTTCCGCAACCGTTCGAGCCGAGAAAGCCGAAAATCTCGCCACGCGGGATCTTGAAGCTGACATTGTCGACGGCGGTGAAATCGCCGAAACGCATACTGAGATGCGACGCCTCGATGGCATAATCACCCTCACCCGCCACCTTGCGCGGCGCGATATGGACTTCGTGGTAGCCTTCGCGCTTTTCTTCGGGCAGGAGCGCGATAAAGGCGGCGTCGAGATTGGGTGCGGAGGTGCGCTCGAGAAGTTCGGCAGGCGAGCCGGTGGCGAGTATTTCGCCGCCATCCATCGCGACCAGCCAGTCGAAACCGGCGGCCTCTTCCATATAGGCCGTGGCGACGATAACGCTCATGCCCGGACGCCCGGCCCGGATGGAATCGATCAGTTCCCAGAATTGCCGCCGCGACAGCGGATCGACGCCCGTGGTCGGCTCATCAAGAATGAGCAGGTCGGGATCGTGGATCAGCGCGCAGCAGAGCCCCAGCTTCTGCTTCATGCCGCCGGAAAGTTTCATCGCGGGGCGGTCGGCGAAGGGCTCGAGGCCGGTACTTTTCAGCAGCTCGGCAATGCGCGTCTGCCGCTCCCTGCCGCCCTGCCCGAACAGCCGCCCGAAAAAATCGATATTCTCGAAGACGGACAGGGTGGGATAGAGGTTCTTGCCAAGACCCTGCGGCATATAGGCGATACGCGGGCAGGTATCCTCGCGGTGGCGGGGATCGGACATGTCGCCGCCCAGAACCTCCACCCTGCCCTTCTGTATGGCGCGCGCGCCGGAGACGAGCGACAACAGGCTCGATTTGCCCACACCGTCCGGCCCGATAAGCCCGATCATCCGCCCGGCGGGGATCTCGACCGAAATGTCGGCCAGCGCAATGGTGCTTCCGAAGGTCAACCGCACATCGGCCAATCGCGCGACCGGTGCATGCCTGTCATTCGTTGCGGGAGACGCGACCATGGTGGCCACCGTCACTTGACGAGATTGCGTTCGAGGTTTTCCGGCCAGGCGACCTGCGGATCAAACCGGACATAGGCCATGCCGGGCAGCCCGGTTTTGACATATTGGATATATTTCTGCAGCAGCTCCTGCGGGATTTGCGCCCTCACCCGGAATGTCAGCTTCTGGCGTTCCTCTTCGGTCTCGACCGTTTTCGGCGTGAACTGCGCGACATCGGCGACGAAGGAAACCTTGGCAGGGATGGTATATTGCGGCGCCGCGTCCAGTATCAGGCGAACGTCCGAGCCCATGGACGTGCGACCGGCCTCGGCCGTCGGCAGGAAGAACGTCATATAGACATCGCCGAGATCGACCAGGTTCAGAACCCGTCCGCCGGCGGACAGCACCTCTCCGGGCTGGGCGATCCGATATTGCACGCGGCCGTCGCGGGGCGATTTCAGCGTCGCATCGGCGATATCAGTCTCGATGCTTTCAATATCGGCCTGCGCGGCATCCACCGCCGCCTCGGCATCGACGATCTGCGCCTTGGCGGCGTTGATTGCGGCATCTGAGGCGGCAAGCGAGGCCTCAGCGGAAGCGAGCGTGGCGCGGGCGGACTGTTCGGCGGCTTCACTGTCATCGACGATCTGCTGCGAGACGGCGTTGCCGGTCAGCAGCTGTTTCGAGCGTGCATAGGTCTTGGAGGCGGAATCGAGCTGGGCCTTGCGCTGTTCCACCACCGCCAGCGCCGAGGTCTTTTCGGCTTCCCGCTGGGCGACAAGGCTGTGGGCCGTATCGATTGCTATTTTCGCGCGGCGAAACTGTGCTTCCGCCTGACGCTTCCTCGCCTCCAGTTGCGCCGTATCCATCTGGGCAAGCACCTGCCCGGCCTTCACGAAATCGCCTTCACGCACCATGATGTCCTGAAGGCGACCGGCGGTCTTGGTGGAAATGTCGATCTCGACGGCCTCGATCCGGCCGTTGCTGGCCACAAATCCGGCGGGAAGGCCCTCACCCTTCAGCTTTGACCAGGAGAAATAGGCGACACCGGCAATAACCAGAATCACCAGACCAACGAGCAAGCCTTTTTTAGACATCCGTTTTCCCCATGAACCCTTCGAATTTCAACCCTAATACGATGAAACCGAAGAAGCCAGCCACCATTGCGTTTAGTATTCGCACCCGACATTTCTCCTATTTAAGAGGGGATAGATCGGGTTCAGGTGATGTCTAGACGTCAAGGTGTTTTGTAGCCTTGACACAAGTCAAATGCTTTGAGGGTTTCGGACAGACGCCTAAACCGGCGGATGATGGCAGGCCTCAGGGGTTGCAAAGCCCTATGGAAACGGCCTCGTTTGGCAAAGCCGCATCATCCGCACCCCGTCACCCCGAACTTGATCCGGGGTCCAGCGCGATCAAGTGCTTGATCGCGGAAGAGTCTTCTCACGACGCAGTCGCGCGGTGGCTGGATGCCGGATCTAGTCCGGCATGACGGAGGAGAGGGCCTGCACCTTAGTATTTTGTCGCAGCAGCCGCGCCTTACACCGCCCGCGCCCGCTTCACCTCCACCTGCGTCCATTCCGGCAACCAGTCGCGATGGGCCAGCAGCAGATCGTCCACCAGCGACCATATCTGGTCGAGATCCAGTTCCGCCGCCGTGTGCGGGTCCATCATCGCCGCATGGAAGATGTGCTCGCGGTTTTCGCTCATCAGCGCCCGCACCGTCAGTTCCTGCACATTGATGTTGGTGCGCATCAGCGCGGTGAGCTGCGGCGGCAAGTCGCCGATATAGGTGGGCTGCACGCCGTTATGATCGACAAGGCACGGCACTTCCGCCGCGCAATCCGATGGCAGCGAAGTGATGCAGCCATTGTTGCGCTGGTTGCCGTAAATAACCGAAGGTTCGCCGGTCCAGACCGAGTTGATGATCGAAGAGGCATATTCCTTTGACTGCTTGACCTCGATCTTCTCGGCTGAGCGATAGGCCGCCGCCTGCCCCTTCCAGCGTTCGATCTGCTCGATGCAGCGCTTCGGATATTCATCAAGCGGGATGCCGAATTTCTCGATCAAATCCTCGCGCCCTCCCTTGATGAAATAGGGCGTATATTCGGCGAAATGCTCGGAACTTTCGGTGACGAAATAACCAAGCCGCGTCAGCATCTCGTAACGCACCTTGTTGGGGCAACGCGGGTTCCAGCCAGGCTTTGGCGCACGGCCTTCGCGGTAGCCGCGCACGAGGTCGGGATAAAGGTTCTTGTAGCTGCCATCCGGCTGGCGGTGTTCGAACTCCAGGAAGAACGCCATGTGGTTGATGCCGGCCGAACGGTAACGAATTTCCTCGTAAGGAATATCGAGATCGTGGGCGAGTTCCATGGCTGTACCCTGCACGGAATGGCAAAGGCCGACCTGCCGGATCGTCGGATATTTCTCCGCAATCGCCCAGGTGTTGATCGCCATGGGGTTCACATATTGCAGCATGATGGCGTTGGGGCAGACGGCCAGCATGTCCTCGCAAATCTTCCAGAGGTGCGGCACAGTGCGAAGGCCGCGCATGATGCCGCCGACGCCGAGCGTATCGGCGATGGTCTGGCGCAGACCGTATTTGCGCGGCACCTCGAAATCGGTGACCGTGCAGGGCTCATAACCGCCGATCTGGAAGGCTACGACAACGAAATCCGCACCGGCAAGCGCCTTTTTCTGGTCCGTGTAGGTCTCGGCCTTCGCCTTTGCGCCAAGCGTCGAAATCAGCTTGTTGACGACGATGGCGCTTTCTTCCAGCCTCTCGCGGTTGATATCCATCAGTGCGATGGTGGCGCCCGAAAGGGCCGGACGCTGCAGCACGTCGCCAATGATGTTCTTCATGAACACCGTGGAGCCTGCGCCGATGAATGTGATCTTGGGATCTCTTGCCATGTCTACCTCCAGCATTGGGAATTCAAGCGATTTCGAAGGCGGCCCGTACAAGCCGCTGAGTATATTCGGTTTTCGGATTGGTCAGCACATCCTCGACAGGCCCTTGCTCGACGATCTGCCCGCGCTGCATGACGATGACGCGGTGGCAGAGCGCGCGGACAACTTTCAGGTCGTGCGAGATGAACAGGTAGCTCAGGCCCCGCTCATCCTGCAGCTTGCGCAGGAGATCGATGATCTGCGCCTGCACGGAAAGATCGAGCGCCGAGGTCGGCTCATCGAGCAGAATGAACTCCGGCTCCAGCGCCACGGCACGGGCAATGGCGATGCGCTGGCGCTGACCGCCGGAGAATTCATGCGGGAAACGTGAGAGGATATTGCCGGGCATGCCCGCCGCCTCGAGCGCGTCGCGCACCCGGTCCAGCCTTTCGGCCTTGGTTTTCCCAAGGCCATTGATGATGAGGCCTTCCTCGATGATCTGGCCGATGGTCATGCGCGGATTGAGCGAGGCGAAAGGGTCCTGAAAGACGATCTGCATACGCGAACGCAAAGGCCGCATTTCAGCGCGGGAGCGGCCATCGACCCTCTCCCCGTCAAAGACCACCTCCCCGGCCACCGGTTCGTTCAGCCGCAGCAGGGATTGGCCGAAGGTCGTCTTGCCGGAACCGGATTCACCGACGAGCCCCAGCGTCTCGTGCCGATTGAGGGTAAGCCCCAGGCTATCGACGGCGATCAGCTCCTTCAGCTCCGGTTTGAACAGGCCGCCGTAACGCATCATGAAAGAGACCCGTACGCCATTCGCCGTCAGCAGCACGCCGGAATTTTCCGGCAGCGGCTTTGCCGTGCCATGCGGTTCGGAGGCAAGCAGCTTTTTCGTATAGGGGTGCTGCGGCGCTTCGAAGAGCTTTTCCGTGGTGTTATGCTCGCGCATCTCGCCATGCTGCATGACATAGACGTAGTCGGAAAACTGCTTCACGATCGTCAGGTCATGGGTGATGAGAACCACGGCCATGCCGCGCTTCTTTTGCAGGTCGCGGATGAGGTTGAGGATTTGCGCCTGCACCGTCACATCAAGCGCGGTGGTAGGCTCATCGGCAATCAGAACATCCGGATCGTTGGAAAGCGCCATGGCAATCATCACACGCTGCCGCTGGCCGCCGGACAGCTGGTGCGGATATTGCTTCAGCCGCGCTTCCGGCTCCGGTATCTGCACCTGCCGCAGAAGATCGAGCGCCCTCGCCTCGGCCTCTTTCCGGCTGAGTTTCGAATGAACGCGGATCGCCTCGACGATCTGGCTGCCGATCGTATAGATCGGGTTCAGCGAACTCATCGGCTCCTGAAAGATCATCGAGATTCGGTTGCCGCGCAGCGCCCGCCGCTGACGGCTAGAAAACTTCAGAATGTCGTCGCCGTTGAAACGCACGGTCGCGGATTTCGAAACGGACGCCCGCTTCGTCAAAAGCCCCATGATGGTGCGGGCCGTGACGGATTTTCCCGAACCGGATTCGCCGACGATGGCAATCGTCTCGCCGCGATAAAGCTGGAAGGAAATGTCCTTCACCGCCTCCACCGTGCCGTGCTCCACTTTGAAGGTCACGGCAATGTTGCGGGCATCGATGATGGCGGCGTCGTTTCGGTCATCGGCATCGAAGCGGATGGCGGGCGCGTAAGTGTTGTTCTGTGCAGTAGCAACCATATTACGCTCCTCTCAATAGGGATCGACGGCGTCGCGCAGGCCATCGCCGAGCGCGTTGAAGGCGAAGACTGTGACCAGCACGAAACCGACCGGCGCGAGAATCCAGGGATAGGAACCGATGACGGAATAGGTCGCCGTATCCTGCAGCATCAGCCCCCAGGAGATGAGCGGCGGCTTCACCGCAAAGCCGAGGAAACCGAGGAAGGATTCGAGCAGCACGACGCTTGGAATATGCAGCGTCACGGCGACGATCACATGGCTCATCACATTCGGCAGGATGTGCTGGAAAATGATGCGCCGGTCCGTGGCCCCGACGGCAATCGCCGCCCGCACATAATCGATGCGCGCCAGCGCCAGCGTCTTGCCGCGCACTTCGCGCGACATCTGCGCCCAGCCAAGCGCCGACATGACACCGACCACGAAGACAAGGAAAACGGTAGTGGGTGCGGTTACCGGGATGAGTGAGGTCAGCGCAAGGTAAAGCGGCAATTGCGGGAAAGCGAGCACCACTTCGACAAAGCGCTGCACCCAGGCATCCAGCGGCCCGCCGAAATAGCCTGATATCAGACCGACACTGGTGCCGATGACGGTGACGATGGCGACGACGCTCAAGGCGATGGCAAGCGAGATGCGCGAGCCATAAATGGCGCGCGACAGCACGTCGCGTCCAAACTTGTCGGTGCCGAGAAAATGCACCGGCTGGCCGTCGGTCGAACCGAAGAAGTGACGGCTCGTAGGGATAAGGCCCAGCAGTCTGTATTCCGCACCTTTGACGAAGAAGCCGAGATGGACGGGATTGTCGTAATCCGGCCCGACGATGGGTTGGAAGGTGACAGGATCAAGCTCTTCCGTTTCAGCGATGGCATAGACGCGCGGTGCAAGGCTGAAATTGCCGTCCTTGTCGGTGAAACGAACCACCTGTGGCGGCGAGAAGCTGCCATGGGTTTCGAGCGGGTTCATCGGCGCGAAGAAATCTGCAAAGATGGCGATCAGGATCAACAGCGCCACCAGCACCAGCCCGACCATGCCTGTGAAGGAGCGTCTGAGACGCCGCCAGACCAGTGCGAGATAGGTCTCGTTACCATGGGCGGAACGGTCGGGTTTTGCGGGGGTGGCGGTTTCGGTTTTCATCTCGTCAAACGCCATCATCTCAGGCCCTCCCGAATTCGCGAACGCGCGGGTCGAGCATGGCGAGCAGCATATCGGCGATGATGTTGCCGACGATCAGCGTGGCGGCCAGCACCATCATGAAGGTTGCGGTGACATAGACATCGCCCACCGCCATGGAGCCGACGATGGCGGGACCGACAGTCGGCAACGCGAAGATGATCGCGGTTTCGATCTCGCCGCTCAGCATGTAGGGCAACACCACGCCCTGATACATGACGAGCGGATGCACGGCGTTCGGAACCGCATGGCGCATGATGACCGCACCCTCCGAAAGCCCCTTGGCGCGCGCCGTCTCGACATATTGTGCATTCAGCGTATCGAGCAGATTGCCGCGCATCACCCGCATATTATAGGCGAGCCCACCGAAGACGGCGATGGCGACCACCGGCCAGACATGGCTGACGAGATCGACGAATTTGCCCCATGACCACGGCGCACCGCCATATTGCGGCGAAAAGAAGCTGCCGATCTCCGACACGTCGAAATGAAACACCATAAGGTAGACGAGGATCAGCGCCATCAGGAAACGCGGGATCGTCATGCCGAGGAAGGCGATGGTGGAGAGCAGGTTGTCGACCCAGGAATATTGCCGTGTAGCCGCCCAGATGCCGAAGGCGATGCCGAGAACGGACGCGAGGATGTGGCAGACCAGCGCCAGCGCAATGGTGCGCGGCAGGCGTTCGCCAACCACATCGGCGACCGGCTTGTTGTAATAGAAGCTATAGCCGAAATCGCCGCGGGTGACGATGCCGCCGATCCAGTTGAAATATTGAATGACGAGCGGCTTATCGAGCCCGTGCTCGATGCGATAAGCCTGAGCCTGCGCTTCCGCCTGTTCGAAGGACGCGCCGCCCTGGTTCATCAGCTGCGAGCGGATGTAGTCGGCATAATCGCCGGGCGGTGCCTGAATGATGGCGAAGGTTACCACGCTCAGGATCAACAATACCGGAATGGCGGATGCAACGCGTATCGTCAGAAATCTCAGCATCGAACGGTCTTCCTCGGTTTGGATGGGCCGTGTGTCTCCGGCCGCGCTTCACGCGCGACCGGTACCGGGTTTTCTCCGGGAGGAGTTCTAGTTAATCGGCCCGCCCTCGCCCGGCTTGCCGGGAAGCTGCTGCGGGAAGAGTTCGTATTTGCCCTGCTTGTCGGCCGCGACCCAAAGGCGTTCGCGGATGATGGAGTCTTCAGCCCAGTTGAACATGAAGATCGGCGTGCCCTGCGGCACATTCGAGAACCGCTTGTTGACGATCAGCGCGCCGGGATATTCGGTGAGGCCGATCGTATAGAGGTTCTGCGTATAGACCTTCTGATACTGCTTCATCAGTTCGGCCCGCTCTGCATTGTCCTGCGAGGAGATGAACTTGCGCACGAGATCGGCCATCTCCTTCTCGAACGGCATCAGATCGAGTTCCTTGCCTTCAGGCGAGCGATGGTTCCAGCTGGTGCGCGGGCCGACAGGGGCAAGCTGCTCGGTATTCTGCACCACGGATGAAAGCTCGGTGGAGTTGCGGCGCACCAGCCAGTCGAACTGCCCGCCATAATGGGCCGCATCGCGCTGGTTGGAATCGAGGCTGTTGATGACGACGCGAAGGCCGAGTTTCGCCATCTGGCCAACAAGACCTTCCGCAAGGCTCTTGTCCGTCGCGTAACCGTTATTGACGAGAAGGGTAATCTCGACATTACGGCCACCCAGCGTTTCCTTCGGGAAATTCAGGAAACCATCGCCATCCGTGTCCTTCAGGCCTATCGAGGCGAGTGCGGCCTTGGCGGCCTCGAGGTTGAAGGGGTAATAGACCGTGGAGGCGCGATCATAGAAGCTGGTGCCCGATGAAATGCCGCCCGGATAGATCGCCGTGAACGGCCCCTTCACCAGCGAGTCGCCGACTGCCTTGCGGTCGATGGCGGATGTGACGGCCTGACGGAACACCTCGTTGCGGTTCAGTTCACGAATGGCCTGCCCACGCTCATCCGGATTGCCCCAGCCATTGGCGGAAAAATTCATCTGCAGATTATAGCCGATAAGCCGCGGCCCAAAGGCAAGACGGGCCGGCGCATTGGGGTCGGCGGCGCGTTTCAGCGAGGCGACGAAATTCTCCGGCTGTTCGAGGTTGGAGAAATCGCCCGATCCCGCCACGGCCTGCACATCACGGTCGGCCCAGGTGGAAAGCTTGTAATGGACCTCGTTGAGATAAGGCAGCTGCTGGCCCTTCTCATCCACCTTCCAGTAATAGGGATTGCGTCGCAGCACGATGATGTCATCAGGCCGATAAGCGACCGGCACCCATGCCCCCATGACCGGCATGTTCATATATTCCGGCGGAAACGCGTTCTTGAACTGGTTATAGGTATTCTTGGAATATTTCGGATGCTGCGGTTTCAGGATATGCGACGGCCCGGGGCAGAAGCTCGGATAGGCCATGGTATAGAGATATTGCTTGGGAAAAGCTGCCTTGAAGGTCCATTCGACGGTGTAATCATCGATCTTTTTAAGGGTCGTTCCCTCACCGAAAGCCTCGGGCGATGCGCCGCCGCCAAGCGGTGAAACATTGGGATCGACGACCGCGTCTTCCCAGTAGAACATCACGTCATCGGCGTTGAAGGGCTCGCCGTCCGACCACTTGGCGCCCTTGACGAGATGCATGGTCAGCTTGTGGCCATCCTCGGACCATTCCCAGCTTTTGGCCAGATTGGGCAGCGGTTCGGTGTCCTTGGCATCCACCTGGAAGAGCGGTGCGGTGCGCGTCAGGCATTCGGAAAGGGCGATATCGATGCCGCCCCAGCCCTGGCTCTGGCCGGCAATATAGTTCCAGCCCTCGGGCCTGCCGCCGACCACATGGCGCATCGTATCGCCGTAAACGCCCATACCGTCGGGCATATTGCCGGTCTTGTAGACCAGCGGTTCTTCCGGCAGGCGCTCTTTCAAGGGCGGCAGCTTGCCGGTCTTTTCGAATTTCTCGCTAACCCAGTCAGGCTCGCTGTAGCTCGGCAGCGCCTTGAATTCGAGGATCGAGTCGCGCGCCACGTAATTGATCTTGCCTTCGGCCGGAAATTGTGGCGGCTCCGGCGGCGTGATGGTCTCGAAGGCATTCGCATTGAGTGCGATCATCGAAACACCGAGACCCAGTGCCGAGATGATACCGATCCTGCGTTGAAGTAACATCGTCATTCCTCCCAAATGGCAGCTCTGCGACCGCCCACCCTCTGTGATCGTTCTGGCCGTGGCGGCGAACTCCCTTCCGCCGCCCGGCCTGTTCCCATGCCTTTTCCTTCAAACAGCCTTTTTCAGCGCCGATTTTTCGGCCCGCAATTCTTCGATGGAACGCACATTGCGGCGTGCGGCACCGGCCCAGTCGCGGGTCTTGACGCTGGATTTCGCAAGCCGCTCCTTCGCCGCCGGCACGGCATGGGCATATTGCGGCAGCCAGCGCGCCTGTGCGACAACCATCTCATCCACCATCTGCCAGACCTCCTCCGGTGTGGCGACGGCGCCGACCAGCGGATCGTGCAGCACGGCAAGCTTCAAAAGATCGATATCGCCTCTCACCGCCGCATGCACGGACATGCGCTGCACGTTGATGGAGGCCATGCAGGTGGCCGCACAGGCTTCCGGCAGGGTTACGCCTGAGACCATGTTGATGCCGAAACGGTCGACGAAACCGGGGGATTCGATGATGGCATCTGCTGGCAGATTGCTGATGACGCCATTGTTCTTGACGTTGAAATGGCCGCGATAGACACGCCCCGTCTCAAGTGCCTCCAGAATATGGCTTGCATGTTCATTGGAGCGCTTGGCCGGATCGATGGGCTTTGCGGCCGAGGCGAGGAACTGCGGAAACTCGGTTTCGAACCAGTTGCGCGTCTCGGTGGAATGGCGCAGGTAACCGCCGGTTTCGCCGTGAATCCAGTCGGACATGTCGATCCAGCGGGCGATTTCCTCCGGCCGCTTGCGATACCACGGCAGATATTCGGAGAGGTGCCCGTTGCTTTCGGTCGAATAGACACCGAACCGCTTCAGCACGTCGATGCGCAGCTTCTCCTGCTGCGAGAAGACCGGATGCGCCTCGAAGGCGGCGACCAGCTCGTCCTTGCCAATCTTGCGACCGTTGAGCCTCAGATCGATGAACCATGTCTGGTGGTTGATACCGGAGCAGATGTAATCCAGCTCGGACACACTTTTCGCCCCGAGAATTTCGGCAATCTGTTCCGCGCCGTGCTGAACGCCGTGGCAGAGACCGACCGTATCCACCTTGCCATATTCGATGGCCGCCCAGGTGTTCATCGCCATAGGGTTGGCATAGTTCAGGAATTTCGCACCCGGTGCGGCGACCTCGCGGATATCCTTGCAGAAATCCAGAATGACGGGAATGTTGCGCTGACCGTAGAGAATGCCGCCGGCGCAGATCGTATCGCCCACGCACTGGTCGATGCCGTATTTCAGCGGAATGCGGATATCGTCCGCATAGGCTTCCAGCCCGCCGACCCGTACGCAGCTGATGATATATTTGGCGCCCTCCAGCGCCCGCCTGCGGTCGGTATCGGCCGTCACCTTGACGGGGAAACCATTGGCCTCAACGATCTTTTCAAGGATCGCCCTGATCATATCCAGATTGTGCTGGCTGATATCCGTCAGCGCGACTTCGATATCGCGAAACTCCGGCACACACAGGAGATCGGTGAACAGCTTTTTCGTGAAACCGACGCTGCCTGCGCCAATAATAGCGATTTTGAAACTCATAACGCCACCTCTGTTGCAAATCGAACGGGTGAAACGGGCCGCAGGATCGTAAAATGGTGTTGCAGAAAAATACCCGTAAGAATCCCGGAAAACCGGCCTTACTCCCAATTTTTCAGCAGCAATATCCCGCTGGCTGTCTCCTCGGATCGGGATTATGCGTATAATATCCGCGAGGACCAGAGAAGGATTATGCTTTCATGGGTAATTTTGTGCTGCAGGATTTGATCGATCAGGGACCCGGCATGCGAACAGTTTCGCTGCCGCGCGGCCGCCAGACGCTGCACACCATGCCGACCAGCAGCGGTTATGAAATCCGCCGCAGTGGCAATTACGACTGGGACGGGCGCAAACGCGGCCAGACGCCTTTTACCGTGCTGCAATATTGCATCGCCGGACAGGGCAACCTGCGTTACGAGAACCGCCACTATGTGGTGAGGCCGGGCGAAACCCTGCTGCTGCTCATACCGCACAATCACCGCTACTGGCTGGAAGAAGGCAAGGAGTGGGAATTCTTCTGGATTTCCATGAATGGCGAGGAAGCTCTGCGCATTCACCGCAATATCCTCTCCGTCACCGGCCCGATCCTCAAGCTCCAGCCCGAGACCGTGGATCATCTTGCCGAATGCTGCTCGCGCCTCGTCAATGGCGCGGAAACGCCAGGCGCCGCCTCCGCCGTCGCTTATCAGGCGGCGATGACGCTTTATGACGATGTCTTCGGTTCTCATCCTTCTTTCGGCGGCGAATATCGTACCATGCAACAGGTGCTGAGCTACATCGACAGCCATCTCGGCGAACGGCTTTCGGTCAGCGACCTTGCGGCGGTGGCAGGCCTCAGCCGCGCGCATTTTTCCCGAATCTTCGCGGCAAGCGAAGGCCTTTCGCCAGCGGAATTCGTGCTGCAGCGACGCCTGCGTCGGGCGGCGAAGCTTCTCACCTCGGCGGCCAACCTTCCCATCAAGGAGGTGTCGGTGCTGTGCGGTTTCGAGGATCCGAACTATTTCTCCAAGGTCTTTCGCAGGCTCTACGGCACCAATCCGAGCGAATTTCGCACCACCGGCATGTATGCGAGCGTGCGGCAGAGCTGAACGACAAAACGACTTCGTTTTGACATGTTTCAGGCGATTAAGGATGGGCGTTACGCCCTTTTTGGAGACCCGCCGAGGTGAAGAGCATAATCCGGACGATCCTCGTCTTTCCGCTTCGGGCGATCATCGTTTTCGCCCTCATCCTCGACGGCATTTTCCGCCCGCTCTACCGGCCCGTCATCAGGGCCATATCCGGGCTGACATTCATCAAGCGACTGGAAAGCCGGATCGCGCGATTGCCGCGTCTTGCCATTCTCCTTTGCCTTGCGGTGCCCTTCGCCATCGCCGAACCCATGAAGATCATCGGTCTCGTCCTCATTGCCCATGGCGCCGTCAAAGCGGGGCTGGTTCTGACGGTCCTTGCCCATCTCGCGACATTCCTGATCGTCGAGCGCATTTATCACGCCGGCCGGGAAAAGCTCCTCACCTATCCCTGGCTCGCATGGATCATGCGCTATGTGCGTTTCGCGCGTTCATTCTACCATCGCTTCAAACTTGCGGCACTGAACTGGGTCAGGCTCCGGCTTCTCGCGTCGCTGCGATGAAAAGCAGGTCGCTTCCATTGGCGACGAACCTAAAAATGGGGCGCGATCCGCCCTGCCCGCTTCATTCCCCGCGCGGATACCGCTGGTTTTCCTCCAGCACGTTGAGGTCCATGTGGTTGCGCATATAGCGCTCGGAGGCCTTCTGCAAAGGCTGGTAGTCCCAAGGGTAATAAGCGCCGTTGCGCAACGCCTTGTAGACCACCCAGCGCCGCGCCTGGCTTTCCCGCACCGCCGCGTCGAAAACCGGGAGCTGCCAGCGCCGGTCGATTTCAGCGGAAAGCGATGAAAGAACGGCGCTGAAAGCAGGATCGCCGGCGAGGTTCATCCGCTCCTCAGGGTCCGCCTCGATATCATAGAGCAACGGCGGATCGCCCTCGCAGACCGACAGCTTGTAGCGGCCGTCGCGAAGGGCGACGAGCGGTGCTATCGAGCCTTCGGCGGCATATTCCATCGGCACCGGGCCGCGCTCGCCAGTTCCCGCCGCCAGCGCCGCCAGATCTTCACCATCCGTCCAGCGTTTGAGCGAGGTGATATCGAGCCCCGCCAGACCGCAGAGCGTCGGCGTCACATCGAGCGTTGAGACCGGCGTGTCGATCAGGGCCGGCTGCCAGCCCGGCGCGGCCACCATCAAGGGCACGCGGGCGGAACCTTCGAAGAAACACATCTTGAACCACAGCCCGCGCTCGCCCAGCATGTCGCCATGGTCGGACAGGAAGAGGATGATCGTGTCCTCCTCCATCCGCGTCGCCTTCAGCACGTCGAGAATTTCGCCGATCTTTTCGTCAATATAGGAGATATTGGCAAAATAACCGCGCCGTGCCCGGCGTATCTGCTCCGGTGAAATATCGAAAGCTTCGTGATCGCAGGCTTCCAGCAACCGTTTCGAATGCGGATCCTGCTCGTCGAAGGCAATCGCCGATGTCTGCGGATCAAGCTCGGGGCAGTCTTCGTAGAGGTCCCAGAATTTGCGCCGCGCCACATAGGGGTCGTGCGGGTGGGTGAAGCTGACCGTCAGGCACCACGGCCGGTCGTCTAAACGACGCGACAGATCGTAGAGCTTGCGGGTGGCGTGGTAGGCCACCTCGTCGTCATATTCCATCTGGTTGGTGATTTCGGCGACGCCTGCGCCGGTGACCGAACCGAGATTGTGATACCACCAGTCGATGCGCTCGCCCGGCCTGGTATAGTCGGGTGTCCAGCCGAAATCGGCGGGATAAATATCCGTCGTCAGGCGCTCCTCGAAGCCATGCAGCTGGTCCGGGCCGACGAAATGCATCTTTCCCGAAAGGCCGGTGTAATAACCCGCCGCCCGCAGGTGGTGCGCATAGGTCGGGATATCAGAAGCGAATTCGGCGGCATTATCGTAAACCCGCGTGCGGCTCGGCAATTGCCCGGACATGAAAGAGGCGCGGGCCGGTGCGCAGAGCGGGCTTGCCGTATAGGTGTTGGCGAAGCGGACAGACCGCTCCGCCAAGGCTTTCAGATGGGGTGCGTGCAGAAAATCGGCCGGACCATCGGGAAAAAACGTCCCGTTGAACTGGTCGGCCATCAGGATCAGGATATTGGGACGCGGCATTTCCACTTTCCGGCTTAGAGACCAAGCTTGCCTTTGACGGCGTCCGCACCCGGCTTGCCATCCAGCGTGGTAACGCCCTGCAGCCAGCCGTCCAGCGCTTTCGGATTGGCCTTCAGCCATGCAGCTGCCGCCGCCTTCGAATCCTCACCACCGAGAATGGAGCCCATAAGGCTGTTTTCCATGCCGATATCGAATTTCAGGTTCTTGAACAGCGTTGCCGCATTGGGGCATTGCTGCGGCCAGCCGGTGCGGGCAAGGGTATAGACTTCCGCGCCGCCGAAATTCGGACCGAAATAGGCGTCACCGCCGGAGAGATAGGCAATATCGATCTTCTCATTCATCGGATGCGGCGCCCAGGCGAGGAAGACCACGGCCCTCTTGTCCCTGCCCGCCCGCTCCACCTGCGCCAGCATGGCCTGTTCGCCGGATTCGACGAGCTGCCAGCCTTTCAGGCCGAAATCATTGGCGTCGATGATCTTCTGGATATTCTGGTTGGCCGGTGCACCGGGCTCGATGCCGTAAATCTTGCTTTCGAATTCATCGGCATGTTTGGCGAGATCGGCGAAATCCTTGACGCCCTTTTCCGCCATATAGGCCGGGACCGCCAGCGTGAATTTAGCCCCTTCGAGGTTCTTCGTCATCACCTCGGCCGCCTTGGCGGCGTTCAGATCGTCCACGAAGGATTTCTGCGCCGGCATCCAGTTGCCAAGGAAAACGTCGATTTCGCCATTCTTCATCGCCTGATAACCGATCGGCACCGACAGCGTCTTGACGTCGGCTTCATAACCCAAGGCATCGAGCAGCACGGAGGCAACGCCATTGGTGGCGGTGATGTCGGTCCAGCCCGGATCGCTGAGACGGATCGTCTTGCAGGCCGTGTCATCGGCCGCCTGAAGCGGGGTGGAGAAGGCCGCCACGGACAGAAAAAGACCGGCGGCGATGCGATGCAGATGAGAAACGGTTTTCATTGCGGCTCCCCTTTTATCAATCCAGTTTATTGAACACCACGTTGCTTTTGCCTGTGAAGCGGGTATTTTTCGATAGTTGATATAAGGAATTTTAATGTCAGACAGGCCGCTCGATCTGGGATGGATGCGCATTTTCACCGAGGTTGCCCGCCGCGGCAGCCTGACGGCGGCGGCTGCATCCCTGCGGCTGACGCAGCCGGCCGTCAGTTATCAGATTCGCCGGCTGGAGGAGGAACTGGGGGTAACCCTCATCCGCCGTAAACATCGCGGTATCGAACTGACGACGGAGGGCCAGCGGCTGTTCGAGATTGTCTCGCGCAATGTCGACGCCATCGACCTTCTGGCGCAGCAGCTGCGCCGGACGGAGGAGCGCCAGACCATCCGCCTGCACACGGACTATGCCTTCTCCTCCTTATGGCTCATCCCGCGCATGCATGGTTTTCGCGCGCTCAATCCTGACATCAATATCCAGATCGTCGCAACGCAGGACCCGCTGGGCCAGGGCAAACACGATAGCGACGTGATGATTATTTTCGGCACGCGGCAGGAGGCGGGCGACGGGGCGGTATTGCTGCTTTCGGAAAAGGTCACGCCGGTCTGCTCGCCTGCCCTGCTGGCCGAGACACCGGCACCCGCAACCGTTGCGGATTTTTCACGGCGGAAACTCATCCACCTCGAAAACACCTCGCAGGCGCACTGGTTCGACTGGCCTTCCTATTTCAAGCATTTTGGCGTCCAGAGAACGGCCGAGCATGATGGCGGCGACATCAGCTTCAACAATTACACCATGGTGGTGCAGGCAACCATCGGCGAACAGGGTTTCGCGCTCGGCTGGGCGGGACTGGTCGATCCGTTGCTTGAGGCCGGCGTGCTGGTGACGGCAGGCCCAAGCCTTGACGCACCGGGACGCGGCTACTGGCTGATGCGGCCGAAAAGCAGCGACAGCGCGGTGAGGAAACTCACCGGCTGGCTGATCGACGAGCGGCGATGACGCCGCCCGCCACCCTGTACCGTTTCCTGTTCAGATCGGAAAATGCAGCGGCCCGTCCTGCAGCGTGACCCAGCGTAGCTCGGTGAATTCCGCAATGCCCGCCGTACCGCCGAAGCGGCCGTAACCGGAAGCCTTGACCCCGCCGAAGGGCATCTGCGCCTCATCGTGAACGGTGGGGCCGTTGATGTGGCAAATGCCGCTTTCGATGCGGGCGGCAATGGCAAGCGCCCGTGCCTGATCCCTGCCGAAAATCGCGGCGGAAAGACCGAACTCGGTTTCGTTTGCGATGCTCACCGCCTCATCGATGCTGCCGGCCCTGATGATGGAGACGACAGGACCGAAACTTTCCTCCGCATAGAGCCGCATGGCGGGAGTGACGCCATCGACGGCAATCGCATCGAGCATCGTGCCGTTGCCGCCGCCACCGGCAACCTGCCGAGCGCCCTTGGAGACAGCGTCATCCACCAACGACCGAATGCGGGATGTCGCCTCCGCACTGACCAGCGAGCCGAGCGGTGTTTTGCCTTCACGCGGATCGCCAGCAGTAAGGCTCGAAGCTTTCTTGGCGAAGGCCTCCACAAATGCATCGGCGACGCTGTCGAGCACGATGATGCGCTCCGTCGACATGCAGATCTGGCCCTGGTTCATATAAGCGCCGAAAGCGGCAGCCGCGACAGCCGCATCGATATCGGCGTCATCAAGCACGATGAACGGCGCCTTGCCGCCAAGCTCCAGCAAAGCGGGTTTCAGATAACGGCCGGCCGTTTCGGCAATCACCCGGCCAACGCGGGTCGAGCCGGTGAAATTCACGCGTCTGACGGCGGGGTGTGCGATAAGCGTATCGACGATCTTTGCCGCATCTTCGGGCGCATTGGAGACGGCGTTGAGCACGCCCTTGGGCAGACCCGCCGAAGCGACGGCTTCAATGATCAGCGCATGGGTGCGCGGGCACAGTTCCGAGGTCTTCATGACAACCGTATTGCCGCAGGCGAGCGGCGTGGCGATGGAGCGCACGCCGAGAATGACCGGCGCGTTCCACGGCGCGATGGACAGCACGACACCGGCGGGCTGGCGCAGCGCCATCGCCATGGTTCCGGGACGGTTGGAAGGGATGACCTCTCCCTTGATCTGGGTCGTCAGGCTTGCCGCCTCTACCAGCATGTCGCTTGCCAGTTTGACGTTGAAACCGGCCCAGGCATCGGTTGCGCCGATTTCTTCCTTCATCGCCTGGGTAATGTCAGGCCCGGCGGCGAGAAGCGCCTGTGCGGCAGCCAGAAGCAGGCGGCGGCGTTCACCGGGCGGCGTTGCCGACCAGACCGGGAAAGCGGCCGCCGCGGCATCGGCTGCCCGGGTGGCGTCCTCCACCGTTGCCGCCGCAGCACTCGTCGCCACATCGCCGGTGATGGGGTTGCTGCGTTCGAAACGCTTGCCGCTTGTGGCCGGGCAATGGTCGCCGCCGATGAAAAGATTGACTGTCTGCATGGTCTTCCTCCTGAATTCAGACAATGGCGGCGGTGGTGCCGCCAAGAAACGCCCGTTGCACGGCGGGATCGGCGGACAGGGCCTCAGCCGTGCCTGCCCCGACAATCCGCCCTGCTTCCAGCAAATATCCGCGATCGGCAAGTGCGAGGCTTTCGCGCACATTCTGCTCCACAAGCAGAATGGAAAGACCGCTCTTCTTGATCTCCGCCAAAGCGGCAAAAAGCTCCTGCGTGACGATGGGCGCAAGGCCAAGGCTCGGCTCGTCCAGCAACAGATAATCCGGGGCCGACATCAGCGCCCGCCCAATGGCGACCATCTGCTGTTCGCCGCCGGACATGGTGCCGGCCAGCTGCTGCCGACGCTCGGCAAGGCGGGGAAACAGCGAAAAAATGTGCTCTCGTGTCGCCTTTTCCGCTGAGCGGGCATGGCGGGGGTTGGCCCCGAGACGGAGATTGTCCTCCACCGTCAGCGCCGCGAAAATTCCGCGTCCCTCCGGCACCAGCGCCACGCCCCGCTCCACAATCTGATGCACGGGGACAGCGGCAAGAGACGCGCCATTGACGCGCACGTCGCCCGAGGCCGACGCCACCATGCCGCCGACCGCTTTCAGCAGCGACGACTTGCCAGCACCATTGGCGCCGAGCAACACCACCGTTTCGCCCTTGGCGACATTGAGCGATATGCAGTCAACCGCGAGATGTTTGCCATAGCGAATTGTCAGTGCATCTATTTCAAGCATGTGGCGCTCCTAGATAGGCGGAAATGACCTGCGGATCGTCAAGCATCGCTGCCGTCGGCCCGTCAGCGATCTTGCGACCGGCGGCCATGACCACGGAGCGCGGGCAGAGTGCGCGCACAGCAGCCATGATATGTTCCACCAGCAGGATCGTCGTTCCCTCGGACGCCAGCCGCCGGATCAGCGCTATCCCTTCCTGCAGCTCCGTGGGGTTGAGACCCGCAAGCCATTCATCGAGAAGCAGAAGCTTCGGTTCGCCCGCCAGCGCACGCGCCAGTTCAAGGCGTTTCTGGTCGATATAGGTTAGATCGCCGGCCGGCATGGTTTCCCGCCCGGCAAGGCCTATTCTTTCGAGGCAGGCGCGCGCGACCTTCTCCGCCTCGGGGCGTGAAAGCCGCTGCGGGCCGAACATGGCCGATACGGCAACGTTTTCGAGCAGGGGAAGCGAAGGCAAAAGCCGCACAAGCTGGAAGGTGCGCGCCACGCCGGCGCGCGCAATCACATCCGGCCGCCTGCCCGCAATCTCCTGCCCTTTGAGCCGGATCGATCCTTCAGTGGGCTTCAGCGCCCCGGAGATCAGGTTCATCAGCGTCGTCTTGCCGGAACCGTTCGGGCCGAGCAGCCCGACGACCTCGCCGGCCTCGATGGTGAGGCCAAGGCCATCCACCGCCTTCAGCCCGCCGAAGGTCTTGCGGATATCGGTGATTTCGAGAACGGCGCTCATGCGGCTTTCTCCTTTTTGCGCAATTTCTCCAGCGCCGCCAGCACGCCATCCGGCAGCACGAAGACAATGAGGATGAAGAGAGCGCCGAGGATGATGGAAAAATGGTTGGGGAAGTTCGCGCCCAGCCACTCGAACAGCAGGAACAGCGGCACCGCACCGAGAATGGGTCCCCAGCGGCGTGTGGCTCCGCCAAGCAACGCCATGATGACGGTGAGGAACGATACCTGCGGATTAAAGACGATGGCCGGCTCGATATAGACCCAGCGCGGGGCTTGAATGGCGCCGACAAGCGTGATGATCGTGGCCGACAGCACGAAGAGCGTCAGCTTGGTGCGGGCGAGATTAATGCCCGCATGGGCGGCCACGACCTCGTCGTCACCGATTGCCTTCAATGCCAGTCCGAGCTTGCTGCGGTCGATGAGGATTGCCAGCAGGAGGGTGATGACAGCCAGCGCCAGCAATTGCCAGAGTACGTGTTGCGGCTCCAGCGGCAGGAAGATGTAACGCCCGAGCGTGCCGGTCACATTCACCTCATACCAGGTGATGAGCTGGCGGATGAGTTCGGCAAGGCCAAAGGAAAAGATCACGAAATAAATGCCGGCGACGCGCAGCGTGGAAAGCCCGACAACAAGCGCCAGCGCCGCGCCGACAAGGGCCGCGCACAGAAGCACCAGCGGCCAGGGCAAAACCTCGCTCAGCACCGCAACCGTATAGGCCCCGACACCGAAGAAGGCGACGGTGGCGAGCGAAATATAGCGCGTCGGGCCGGAGAACATCGCCCAGGCGGAGGCAAGCGTCGCATAACCGAGAAGGCCGATGATGACGCCGATGCCATAGGCATCGAAGAAGAAAGGGGAAAGCGCCAGCAGCGCGGCTGCGGCAAGGCCGATGAGAAGCGGGATCATTTGCCCCTCCTTGCGAAGATGCCTTCCGGACGCCAGAGCAGCACCACGAGAAAGAGCAGATAGGTGGCGGCAAGCGTGAGGCCGGGATCGACATAAACAAGCACAAAAGTTTCCACGAGGCCGAGCAGCAGGCCGGCCACCAGCGCGCCAAGCAGATTGCCGACACCGCCCATGATGACGACGACAAGCGCCTTCATGGTGAAAACCACGCCATAGGAGGCGGAAAAGGTCTGGTACATCGAGATCATCACTCCGCCAGCCACGGCGAGTGCGCCGCCAAGCGCAAAGCCGATCGAAGCCACACGGTTCACATCAATGCCGACCAGCGGCGCAGATTTGGGCGCAAGCGCCACCGCCCGCAGGTTAAGGCCCCAGCGGCTGTGGGTGAGCGCCAGATAAAGCCCGCCGCCGATTGCGACCGACAGGCCGAAGGACAGGAGCCGATTCAGCGCCACCGTCGTGCCGAAGATGTCGACGCCATCGGATAGATAGGAATAGGAATGGTAGTTGCCGCCGAACGCCACGAGCATAATGCCCTGGATAACGAAGAGCAGCCCGAAGGTCGCCAGAATGGAATCGACTTCCAGACGGCCGGAGCCGCCCGAACGGCGCACCAGCGGCCGCATCATGACCCGGTAGATGACGAAAGACAGGGCGTAACCGAGCGGCACGATGATGAAGAGCGACCAGAGCGGCGACAGGCCATAGCCGGAAAACAGCACGAAGGTGATGAAGGCAGCCGCAATCAGCACCTCGCCATAGGCAAGGTTCATGATGCGGGCAATGCCATATTGCAGCGAAAGTCCAAGCGCGATCAGCGCATAGGTCCCTCCCAGCATCAAGCCGAAGATGAGGGTGGATAAGAACAAGGGAATATCTCCAGTAAGGAAGATGGCCGAAGCCTTCCGGCCGGGGTTCACGGCCCCGGCCGGCAAAGGCTCACCATTGCGGCTTCGGAATGACCGGCTTGGCCGCGCCTGCGCGGTCTGCGGGCGCAATCGCCACGAAACGGTCACCCTGCCATTGCCCGGCCCACCAGAGCTGGCGAAGCTGGTTGTCTTCAAGCTTGACCGGGCCGATCACAGTCTCGAAGCTTCCGGTCGAAAGCTCATTTGCCACGGCCGCCTTGTCGAGGCCGACGCGCTGGATGGACTGGGCCAGCATTTCGAGGCTCGCATAGGTGATGGCGCTTGCCCAGCTGTCCGGCTTGGTGCCGATGAGGGCTTCGTGGCGTTTGAAATAATCCTCGATCTTGTCGCTGCTGCCATCGACGCCGCCGATGCTGATCACGCCTTCCTGCTTGCCATCGGAAACCTTCGGGAAGATAGGGAAAGCACCGCCGACGCCGACATAAAGGACCTTCGGGTTGAACTTCGCCGTCTGCGCCTGTTTCGTCACCGCAAAACTGTCAGGCGGATAGGAAAAGGCGATGAAGCTGTCCGCACCGCTCGCCGCCGCCTCGTTCACCAGTGCGGCGAAATCGGAAGTGCCGACCGGATAGGTCTTGTCATAGGCAAGCGTAAAACCAGCTTCCTTCAGCGCCGGCCGCGCGGCTTTGATGAGATCGATGCCAAAACCGTCAGCCACGGAAATCACCGCGACCTTTTCGTTGATCTGGCCGGCCTCGCGTGCGGCTTTCAAAACGTCGGCGAGCGCATTCGCATAGTCATGACCACCGCCCAGCATCCAGAAGCTCTTTTTCCAGCGCGCCGCGAAATCGGGCGCCTTGTCGGTAACGCCGGTCACGGCCAGTTGTGGATAACCGAAACGGTCGTAAAGCGGCGCAACAGCCAGATTGAAGCCCGTGCCCCAGGGCGGCAGAATGAAATCGACCTTGTCCTGGCTGGCCAGACGCTCGGTGAACCGCACGGCATCCTCGGCCGAGGAGCGGTCGTCATATTCCACCACTTCCACCGGCAGGCGCTTGCCATCCGGCAGGGTGAGGCCACCGGCATCGTTGACCTCCTTCACCCATAACTTGTAGTTCGGAATGGTGGTGATGCCAGCACCCGTGGCATTGGCGCCGCTTTTTGAAACGGCATAACCGATCTTCACCGAGGTACGGTCCTGCGCAATGGCGTGACCGAAAGATACCGCCGACAAGGCAGCACCGGAGAGCAGGCAGAACAGCGTTCTGCGCTTCAGACTATTCATGATGTTCCTCCCAAAGCGCCTTATCGGGGTTGCCGTTCTCCTCAAGGCTTTCCCCTGCGCTGGCCAAAGTTTAGCAATGACAGCCGCATATAAAATGCACTAGTGTAGTGCATTATTGCACTTTTGGAGGCCGTATGCCGCTGCATCGCCAGATTGCCGGCCATCGCGTGGAGATCACGGCGCGCACCCTCGCCTCGACGCTGCGCATCTCCGAATTCCGGCTGGAATCGGACAGCGCCCATCTGCTTCTCCTGTCCGCCGGGGAAGCGGAAATTCTCCAAGGTGAAAAGACGCTGCCCGTTGTGGCACCGGAGCTCGTCTGGCTGCCCATCGGCCCCGCCGGCCGCCTGCGGCTGACTGCCGGAAGCCGTGGATCGCTGCTGAGGACGAGCGAAATCGGGCTTGCCCATGCGATGCCCACCGGCACGAGCGCAAGCGCCGTGCGCAATATATTGCAGCGTGTTCTGACGCAGGCGCCGGCGGAGAAAGACCGGCAGGAACTTGCGGGTTATCTCGAGACCATCGCCCGCGAAAATGTCCGCGCGACAACCGGTTCGGACACGATCATCGCCAGCCTGCTCTCCGTCACCCTCATTCGCATCTGCCAGCACGCCATAGCCGATATTGCCGCAGCCGTCTCAACGCCCGGCAGCCTCACCGAGCGCTTTGTGCTGCTGGTCAGCCAGCACAAACGCGATCAATGGGGCGTGGAAGATTATGCAAGGCAACTCGGCGTCAACCGCGAACGGCTGGGATTTGCGGTGCGCAAGGCGACGGGGCTTTCGCCGCAGGCCTATATTCATCGGGAACTGTTGTCCGAAGCGCGTGACCTTCTTCTGAACTCATCGCTGCAAGTGGCTGAAATCGCATTCCGATTGGGATTTCAGGACCCCGGCTATTTCAATCGCTTCTTCACCCGCAACGAGGGCACGTCTCCCGGCCGTTTCAGGAGAACGGCAACGCGAATGCAGCACGTGCCGCCGCCATCTTATGCGGCCTGGCCGTGACGTCTTGGCATAAGGATGTAATGTCCATCGCCTATTGCTATCATTACAGTCCGGCCGCCTTCTTGTGCGGCCTGACTGGCAGCATCCTTCACTTGCCCGATTTCAGTTTCAATATTTCAACTTCACATTTTGTAACTTATAAATTACAGTTTGAATTACAATAAGGATGAGCGGGGCAAGGCTCTGATTACGTCCCGCCTGAATAGACTGTCCTTTGGTAACGCAGGCGATGTCGCTCCCGTTGGCGAGGGCGTCAGCGAATTGCGCATCCATTACGGACCGGGCTATCGGATCTATTTCGTCAGGTCGGGCGATGTCGTTATCGTTCTCCTCTGTGGCGGGGACAAGAGTACGCAGGAGAAGGACATCAAAGCCGCCAAGCAGATTGCTGCGCAATGGAGTGATGACGATGATTGAGAAGTTTACGAACTTTGATCCCGCCGAACACCTCAAGAGCGATGAAGCCATTGAGGTGTTTCTGGAGGATGCGTTCGCAACTAATGATGCGGCATACATCGCAAATGCGCTTGGTGTTGTCGCGCGCGCAAAGGGTATGACGCAGGTGGCGCGTGAAACCGGACTTGCCAGAGAGCATCTTTACAAATCGCTCAGCGAGGCTGGGAATCCCACGTTAGAGACAACGATAGCCGTCCTCAACTCCCTGGGCTTTCAGCTGACCAGCAAACACAAGGCGGCATGATCAGCGCCGGACGTCATCAGCCACCGTCCGGTGCCGCCCGATCGGCAGCATCATCGGCTTGCCAGAGGTCGGATCTTCGATGACTCGGCTTTCGATGCCGAAGACGTGGCGGACATTCTCCTCTGTCAATACGTCCTCCGGCGTGCCGACGACATGCAGCTTCCCGTCCCTCATGGCGACGAGATGATCGGCATAACGGGCTGCGAGATTGAGGTCGTGCAGCACCATGACGATGGTGGTCTCGCGGGCGTGGTTGAGGTCGGTCAGAAGATCCAGCACCTCGACCTGGTGGCTGATATCGAGGAAGGTGGTCGGTTCATCCAGCAGCAATATGTCTGTCTGCTGGGCGAGCGCCATGGCGATCCAGACGCGTTGCCGCTGGCCGCCGGAAAGCTCGTCCACCGGCCGCTCGGCCAGTTCCACCGTATCGGTTGCGACAAGGGCTGCGGCGACGGCCTCGTCGTCCTGCCGCGACCAGCGGGCGAACAGGCCGTGATGCGGGTACCGGCCACGGCTGACGAGATCGGCAACCACGATGCCCTCCGGCGCTATCGGCGATTGCGGCAAAAGGCCCATGCGCCGTGCGAGGTCGCGTGAGGGAAGACGATGGATCGATTTTCCATCGAGCAGAACCTGACCGGCGCGCGGCGCAATGAGCCGCGACATGCTGCGCAGCAGGGTGGATTTGCCGCAGGCATTGGCGCCGACGATGACGGTGATCTTCCCGCGCGGAATGGTAAGATCCAGCCCGTCGATGATGAGGTTTTCGCCGTAGCCTGCCGACAGGCCGTTCACGGAAAGGGAGTGGCCGGTCATAACGAGCCTCCGCTGCGGTTGACCCGCACGATAAGGTAAATCAGATAGGGCGCACCGAGCGCGCCGGTAACGACGCCGACCGGGTAACGGCCCGGCAACAGGAACTGGCCACAATAATCGCCCACCAGCACCAGCGCCGCCCCAACAAGCGCCGCAGGAAGGAGCAGCGAGCCGTTGCTGCCGACAATGCGCGCCGCAATCGGCCCGGAGAGGAATGCGACAAACGCGATGGGGCCCGACACCGCCGTTGCAAAGGCGATCATGCCCACGGCGGCGATGATGACGATGATCCGGGTTCGCCCCACCCGCACACCAAGCGCTGCGGCAGCGTCGTCCCCCAGTCTCAACGCTTCCAGATCACGCGCACGGCTGAGGAGCAGGCCGCCGAAAAGGATGAGCGCGAGGAGGAGCGGCAGCAGTTGCGCGATTTTCGCGCCGTTGACGCTGCCGGTCAGCCAGCGCATCGCCTCCTGCAGCGTCCATGCTGGCGCGACGGAGAGGATATAGGCGATGAAGCTTTCCAGCATGGCTGATACGCCGATGCCGACAAGGATCAGCCGCGTTCCGGCCACGCCGTTGCGGAAGGACAGGAGATAGACGAGGAGCGCGACGCCAAGACCGGCCGCGACGGCGAAGACCGAGACCAGCGGCCCGTTCATCTGCAGGACGACGATGGCAAAAACGGCCGCCGCGCTCGCCCCGGAACTGATGCCGATAATATCGGGGCTGGCGAGCGGGTTGCGCAGCATGATCTGGAAGGCGACGCCGCCAAGCCCGAAGCTCAAGCCTGCCAGAATCGACAGCAGCGCGCGCGGCAGGCGCAACTGCCCGACGGTGAAGGTTACCCCGGCAATGTCCTGCCCCAGCAGAACGCGAATGACATCGCCGGGCGGCGTGAAGGATTGCCCGAGCATCAGCGTCGTTGCGAAAGCGGCAATCAGAAGCGCCGACAGGGCGGCGATGACAAGGCGACGCCGGCGCTGACGGGCATGGCGATTGAAGACGAGATTTTCGATGACGGGAGCGTATATGGTCACAATTCACGCACCCTCTGGCGTCTGACAATCCAGATGAAGAAAGGCGCACCGACAAGGGCGGTGACGATGCCGACATCGAGTTCCGACGGTCGCGCCACGATGCGCCCGACAATATCGGCGGCAAGCAGCAGGCACGCCCCCCCAAGCGCCGAGAACGGCAGCAGCCAGCGATTGTCCACGCCAACGAGCAGACGGCAGAGATGCGGCACCACCAGCCCGACAAAACCGATCGGACCGCAAATGGCGGTAGCTGCACCGCAGAGCAGGATGGCGCCGAAGGAGGCCACCGCTCTGGCCACGGCAACATTCTCGCCGAGCCCGGCGGCGAGTTCATCTCCGAGCGCCAGAGAGTTCAGCTTGCGCGCCGAAAGCAGGCTGATGATGAAGCCGGCGGCCAGAAAGGCCAGCACGGTCTCAATGCGCTCGAAAGTCGCCCCGCCGACGCCGCCGATCTGCCAGGAGCGGATGCCGCCGGCAATATCGCTGCGCGGCAGAACGACGGCGATGACGAGTGAGGAAAAGGCGACGGAGGTGGCGGCGCCCGCAAGTGCGAGTTTCAGCGGGGTCGCCCCGCCTCGCCCGAGCGAGCCGACAACATAAACGAAAACCGCTGATACCCCCGCCCCGGCAATTGCGACCATGATGAAGGCCTGAGCCGAGGCGATGCCGAACCAGACGATGCCGATGACGACGGCGAGCGACGCCCCCATGTTCACACCGAGAATGCCGGGATCGGCAAGCGGATTGCGCGTGACACCCTGCATGATGGCCCCGGCCAGCCCGAGTGCGGCGCCGGAGAGCAGGGCAAGCAGCGTGCGCGGCAAACGCACGGCAACCGCCGCCTCGGCAACCGTCTCGACGCGGCCGCTGAGCCCGCCAACAATATCCGCAAAAGAGACGTCACGCGTGCCGATGGCGACGGACAGCGCACAGAGCAGCGAGAGAAGCGCCAGCACCGCGCCGAGCCAAGCCGTTCGCACGCGGTTGGAGCGTCCGGCGAGCAGCACGGCCGTCGCTTTGCCGGATCCAGACATCGTCACTGCGATGTCCCGGAGGATTTGTCGGCAGCCTTTGCCAGAAGATCGGCATAGTCCTTCAACACCCACGAAATCGACAGCGGCGTGGGATTGGAGGCGGTGCCGAGCGGGTCGCGGCCCAGCATGACGATGGCATTGTTGGCAACGGCCGGCATGCGGGCGAGAAGCGGATCGGCGCGCATGGCGTTCAGCAGCGGCTCACTGCCATAGGTCACGACGATATCGACATCGTCGAAGGCATCCACACGTTCAGCGCTCACGCCGGCGGCGAATTGCCCCGGCTTCGTGGCTTCCACGACGCTTTTCGGCGAGGCAAGTCCAAGATCGGTGAAGAACTTCACCCTGGTGTCATTGGCCGTATAGAAATTGACGACGCTGAGATTGGTGGCGTCGAGATGGGTGACGAACATGGCTGATTTGCCCTTCAACTGCGGGTGGCCGGCAACGACCTGCGCGATCTCACCCTCGATGCGTTTGATGAGCTCCTCACCTTCCGCAACCATGCCAAGGCCGGCGCTGTTCAGCCGGATCATTTCGCGCCAGTCCGTCGCCCAGGGAGAAACGGGATAGGCAACAACAGGGGCGATCTGGCTCAGCGTATCGTAGTCGGACTGGCTGAGGCCTGAATAGGCGGCAAGGATGACATCCGGCTGCGTCGCCGCCACGGCCTCGAAATCGATGCCGTCGCCCTCGTCGAACAGCACAGGCTTTGCCGGTTCGAGTTCGGTAAGCCGCTTCGCCACCCATGGCAGCAGGCCGTCGCCATCATCATCGCCGAAATTGGCCGCCGCAAAACCGACGGGCACTATGCCGAGCGCCAGCGGCACCTCATGGTTGGCCCAAGCGACAGTCGCGACCCGCTGCGGTTTCTTCGCAATCGTGGTCGTGCCGAAAGCATGTTTGATGACGACGGGATAGCTGGTCGTCTCCTCCGCCGAGGCCATATTCGGCGCGATCAGCGACAGGAAAAGCACAAATACCGGCAGGACGCAGCGAAACGGGCGAAGCATTGGCGAGCTCTCAAAAGTTCAAAAGTGGACTTGAACTCTCAGCTTCAATTGCCTCCGTCAAGCCCAGGCAAGAAATGCCGTCGCAACAGCGGTGAAATTTCCGGGGTTTTGTACAAAACCGCAAAAAGTTACAATACCGGACAAACTTTCTCAAGTTATTGGGCGCTTCGAGAGTGGGCCGTGGAAGCGGCGATCGGGGCATCAACTTCTGGAACATACGAATGAATATCGAAACCGAAGGCAGACACCGCAAAACCGCGCGACGTCGTTATCAGGATGCGGCGCTGCTTGCCTGCACGGCGCTTGTCGCCACCCTGCCCGGCCCCTTGCCGGCGCAGGAGGCTGCCAACACGAACAGCAGCACGGTTCTGGAACGGATCACCATCGAAAGCGGTGACAATGACCAGAAGTCCATCGTCGCCAACCGCACGACGAGTGGCAGCAAGATGGCGACCGATATTCTCGACACACCGGCCTCGGTCTCCGTCATCACCGCCAAGGAAATGCAGCAGCGCGGCGTGCAGAGCGTGGAAGAAGCGCTGCAATATACCGCCGGTGTAACCACGGATTTTTACGGCTCCGACGACCGGTTCGACTATTTCAAGATTCGCGGTTTCGACGCTTATACCTATCGCGACGGGTTGACGCTTGGCCGTCCCTTCGGCGCGCTGCGCGAGGAAACCTATGCCTATGAGCGTGTTGAAGTGCTGAAGGGCGGCAATTCCACCACCTTTGGCGTCTCAGATCCCGGCGGCTCGGTGAATTACTCCACCAAGGTGCCGAAACGCACCCGTTTCGGTGAAGCCTATGTCACCGGCGGCTCCTATGGCCGCGCCGAAACCGGCTTCGATTTCGGGGACAACATCACCAGCGACGACACGCTGTCCTATCGCCTGACCGGCAAGCTCAGAAATGCCGATGCGGAATATGACTATTCCCGCGACGACGAGAAATTCTTCATGGGCGGCCTGACATGGCGTCCCACGGACGTCACCAGCCTTACCGTAGTTTACGATCATCTCAACAAGGATGGCGTTCCGGGCGGCGGCGGCCATCCCGTCGGCTCGCATTTCGACCGGAGCCGTTTCTTCGGCGAACCGGACTACAATTATCGCGGCACAAACCGCAATTCGCTGAGCGTGATGTTCGACCACGATTTCGGCTCCGGCCTGACGCTGAGTTCCAACGCCCGCTACAGCAAGGCGAATACGGACTTCGGTTATGCTTACATCTCGTCCACGCCGACCAACGGTTCGACAATCGCCAACCGGTCCTATTTCGGCAACGACACCGAGACCGAAAACTTCCTGGTCGACACGCGCCTGCAATACGATACGCGGTTTGAAAATGTCGAAAGCCGCAGCCTCGTCGGCGTCTTCTACAATGACTACACCTCCGGCAGCAAAAACTACTTCGGCGCTGCGCCGAGCATCAACTGGATGAACCCGGTCTATACCGGCGCACCCTCCACGGTGCCGCTCTTCTCCAACTCGCTGACCGACCAGAAGACTAGGGCGATCTACCTGCAACAGGACCTGACCTTCTTCGACAGGCTGATCGTCAGCGCCGGCCTGCGCAACGACTGGATCGACACCGACCAGACCAACCGGCTGAACGGCACGACGGCGAGCGGCGACATCAGCGAACTGACCAAGCGTATCGGCGTGTCCTACAAGGTCACCAATGAAATCGCGCCCTATATCAGCTACGCCGAGTCGGTGGTGCCGGCATCTGGTCTGACGGTAGAGCCCGAACGCGGCGAACAGATCGAACTCGGCGTGAAATATCGTCCGGACGCTTTCCCGGCCCTGTTCACCGCGTCGATCTACGATCTGAAGAAGAACAACATCACCGTCACCAGCCCGATCACCAGCCTGCCGACGACCATCGGCGAGGTGCGTGTGCGCGGTCTCGATCTCGAAGCCAAGGCGGAAGTCACCGACAATCTCAGCCTGACGGCCGCCTATTCCTATCTCGACGCGGAAATCACTGAAAACGGCACCGGCGGTAACGTTGGCAACCGGCCGCAATTCGTGCCCGAGCATCAGGCCTCGCTGTGGGTCAACTACACGCTTGCGGGCAACGACCATTTCGGTGACATGACCTTCGGTCTCGGCGGTCGCTATACGGGCGCTTATTATTTCGACAATGCCAACAAGGTCGAAACCGGAAGCAGCGTGACAGTGGATGCGGCGTTCAGCTACAAGATTCAGGAAACCGCCTCGCTGGACGTCAATGTTTCCAACATCTTTAACGAAAAACACGTCTCTTATGGCGGGTTCGGCGCTGACTTTTACAATCCTGGCCGGGCGTTTTCCGTAACTTTGCGAAAGACATGGTGAAAATCGATATTAGCAATATTTTTCAATATATTGAATAATTTCCCTAATGCACCACGTCATCCTCGGGCTCGTCCCGAGGATCTAACCACGCCTCATCAAGTCTGAAGGTCGCAGATCCTCGGGACAAGCCCCATGATGAGGAAAGGTGAGGTTTGCGGCCTCACCAAAACACTGCGCATCGACCTCACCCAGCCTCAAAGCAGCCGGTGCAGCCGTCGCCAGGCGGCTGGTGTGTTGCCCACGGACTGGCGGAAAGCCTTGGTCAGATGGGCCTGATCGGAAAAGCCGAGCTGGGCGGCGATATCGGCCACCGTCAGATCGCCTTCCAGCAGAAGTTTCTGGGCGGCATTGATGCGCCGCTCCAATTGCCATTGCAGCGGCGTCTTGCCGGTGGTCTGGCGAAATACGGTGGCGAACCAGCTTTCCGAAAGCCCGACAATATCGGCCATTTCGGCAACCGTCATGCGGTCGTCGCCGCGCTTTTCGACCTGGGCAAGAAGCTTGTTCAACTGCGCCTGCGTCAGCCTGCCATTGGCCTGCTCCGGCGAAGGGCCGGGAATATCCAGCAAGCCGGCAACGATGCTGCCCACGAGGCTTTCCGCATAGACCGCATGTTTCGAGGGTTCAGCCAGCTCATCGACAAGCAGGCCGGCAAGGGTTTCCACCGAGCCGATGTCCTGTATCTCGACCGGACGGCGCAGCGCCGTCATCGCCGCAGAACTGCCGACCGAGGGCGACAGGAAACGCAACAGGCGATCCTTGTGAATATGCAGGTTGAGATGCGAGAACCGATGGGTGGCGCTGCTGCTCGTCCACATCGGTACGCCGGCCGGCACATAAACCGCCCGTGTCATTGGCCGCGAATGGTTGGTAAATTCGCCATTGCGGTTGGACATGCTGATGCGCGAGGAGACATCGTTGAAAAAGATCATGATGCGCGGATCGGCGGCCAGATAATAACCCTTGGCTCCCATCTGGCTTTCCGCTTCCCAGAAAGCACTGACCAGCCCGTCGAACTGGCGCCATTTCACCGGCGCAGTGACGCTGATCCCTTCCGTGTGCCAGGTCATGGAATGCCAGAAACTCAATGCGGGTACCGTCCGGTTGTCGGGTCTGGGGTGAGCGTATGGAAAGACGCGCGCACCGCGCCAGTCATCGCGCTCAGCCCCAATAACATGACTTATCAATTCATGTTAATAGCAAAGATCGTTATAAAGAGAAACATTCGCTGACGCGACGGCTCTGGAACCTCTGAGCGAAACGCCCGTTGAACTCCTGACAGCAACGCAACACGGGAGATTATCAATGGACAGCAAAAAGGAACCGGGCAACTTCGCGGACAAGAAACGCGAAGAGAAGGGCCGCGGCGTTATCGTGGCCGGGCCGGATGCGCATGAAAACGAAAAGAGCGGCAAAGCTCCCTCGGCAAAGGCGGAAAAATCTTCATCGGGCAAACCGGTTGCGGCTTCTGACCGGCGATAGCATCGCGGATCGAGCGGTCGCCGATGCGTCCTCGCCAAGCTACAGATAGAAAAAACACCTCCCCGATCGCTCAGGGAGGTGCATTATCATTAAACAGTCGGCCTTTGCTTACAGAAGGTCGAAACGGTCGGCGTTCATCACCTTCGTCCAGGCGGCGACGAAATCACGCACGAATTTCTCCCTGCTGTCATCCTGCGCGTAAACTTCCGCATAGGCGCGCAGGATGGAGTTCGAGCCGATGACGAGGTCCACGCGGGTCGCCGTGTACTTGGCTGCCCCGGTCTTGCGGTCACGAATCTCATAGAGATTGTTGCCGGTCGGAACCCAGGAATAGGCCATGTCCGTCAGCGTCGTGAAGAAGTCCGTCGTCAGCGCGCCGGGCTTGTCGGTAAACACGCCATGCGCCGTACCGGCGTAATTGGCGCCGATGACGCGCAGGCCGCCGATGAGCACTGTCAGTTCCGGCGCGGTCAGGCCGAGAAGCTGGGCGCGGTCGAGCAGCAGTTCTTCGGGGCTGACGACATAGTCCTTCTTGACCCAGTTGCGGAAACCATCCGCCAGCGGTTCCAGCGGCGCAAAGCTGTCGGCATCCGTCTGTTCGGCGGAAGCATCGCCACGGCCTGCCGCGAAAGGCACGGCAATGTCGAAGCCGGCCGCTTTCGCCGCCTGTTCCACACCGTAATTGCCGGCCAGAACGATCACATCCGCGATGCTCGCGCCGGTTTCACGGGCAATCGGTTCCAGAACCGAGAGCACGCGGGAAAGACGGGCGGGCTCATTGCCTTCCCAGTCCTTCTGCGGTGCGAGGCGGATGCGTGCGCCATTGGCGCCGCCGCGCTTGTCCGAACCGCGGAAGGTGCGGGCGCTGTCCCAGGCGGTCGAGACCAGATCGGCAACGGAAAGGCCAGAAGCCGCGATCTTCGCCTTGACGGCAGCGACATCGTAGCTGGTGGAGCCTGCGGGGATGGGATCCTGCCAGATCAGGTCTTCAGCCGGAACGTCCGGGCCGATGTAACGGGACTTCGGACCCATGTCGCGGTGCGTCAACTTGAACCATGCACGGGCGAAGACCTCGGAGAAATGATCCTGATCGTCCTTGAATTTCAGCGAAATCTCGCGGTAGATCGGGTCGACCTTCAGGGCCATGTCGGCATCGGTCATCATCGGGATGGTGCGGATCGAGGCATCCTCGACGTCGACAGGCTTGTCTTCCTCGGCGATGGTGATCGGCGCCCATTGCGATGCACCGGCGGGGCTGTGGGTCAAAGTCCACTCATGCTTGAACAGCATTTTGAAGAAGCCGTTGTCCCACTTGGTCGGCTCGCTCGTCCATGCGCCTTCGATGCCGGATACCACGGTGTCGCGACCGATGCCGCGGCCTTTGGTGTTGATCCAGCCAAGACCCTGATATTCCGGGCCTGCGGCTTCCGGATCGGGGCTGAGATTGGCGGCGCTGCCATTGCCATGCGACTTGCCGATGGTGTGGCCGCCGGCGGTCAGCGCCACAGTCTCCTCGTCATCCATGCCCATGCGGGCAAAGGTTTCGCGCATCTGCGCCGCCGTCGCCAGCGGATCGGACTTGCCGTTGACGCCTTCCGGGTTGACGTAGATGAGGCCCATCTGCACGGCGGCAAGCGGGTTTTCCAGCGTCGCGGGCTTGGTCACGTCGCCGTAACGGCCGTCGCTCGGCGCCAGCCATTCCTTTTCGTCACCCCAATAGGTGTCCTTTTCCGGAGCCCAGATATCTTCGCGGCCGAAAGCGAAGCCGAAGGTCTTCAGACCGGCGACGTCATAGGCGATGGTGCCGGCGAGCGCGATAAGGTCTGCCCAGGAAATCTTGTTGCCGTATTTCTTCTTGATCGGCCACAGCAGGCGGCGGCCCTTGTCGGTGTTGACATTGTCCGGCCAGGAATTGAGCGGCGCAAAACGCTGGTTGCCGGTGTTGGCGCCGCCGCGGCCGTCAGTCACACGGTAAGAACCCGCCGCATGCCAGGTAACGCGCGCCATCATGCCCACATAGCTGCCCCAGTCGGCCGGCCACCAGTCCTGGCTGTCGGTCATCAGCGCACGCAGATCGGCCTTCAACGCCTCGACATCGAGCGTCTTCAGGGCTTCGCGATAGTTGAAGGAGGTGCCGAGCGGATTGGTCTTGGTGTCGTGCTGATGCAGGATGTCGAGGTTCAGCGCGTTCGGCCACCATTCGGTCACCGATTTACCCGAGGCCGTGTTGCCTCCATGCATGACAGGACACTTGCCAGCCGGTTTTGAAGTTGCGTCCATTTCGCCCTCCGATGGGTTTAGCAATTAAACGAAATAATCAATTCGACATGTGCAGCGTGGGAGCCAGAGCCAGCGGCAGGTCATGGGAAAACCTTGCAGCGACGCTGGTAACCTCTCACAGCTACAGCTTCTTTCTGTCATGAAGATGACTAACAGCCGGGTTCCATAATTTCCAATTGTATATTCTAAAGGCTGCGATATGCTGAGCTTATGATTGCGCTCTCCATGAAACATCTCCGTTATTTCGACGCTCTGGCCAAGATCGGCCATTTCGGTCGGGCGGCGGAGGCATGCGCCATTTCCCAGCCGGCGTTGTCGCTGCAGATCCGGGAGCTGGAGGAACTGATCGGCGCGCCACTCGTCGAACGGAGCAGCCGCCAGATTCGGCTGACCGCGCTTGGCGAGGAATTCGCCGAACGCACCCGCTCGATATTGCGTTCGGTGGATGAGTTGCAGGATCTGGCGCGGGCGCGGCATGGGCCGCTCAGCGGCCGCCTTCGCATCGGCGTCATTCCCACCGTCGCACCCTATCTTTTACCACAGATTATCAAGACACTCACGCGGCATTATCCCGGACTGGAGGCCCGCCCACGCGAGGCGGTGACGCAGAAACTCATCGAGGACCTTCTGGAAGCCCGGCTGGACATGGCGATCGTCGCCCTGCCCGTCTCGGAGCCGGCGCTGGAAGAGGTTCCGCTGTTTTCGGAGGAATTCATTCTGGTGCGGCCGATGGAGGATGCGGGCATGCCGGTGCCGAGCGCCGACAAGCTGGGCGAAATGCGCCTGCTGCTGCTGGAAGAAGGCCATTGTTTCCGCAACCAGGCGCTTTCCTTCTGCAGCACGACCAATGCACCGCCCCGCGTGCTGATGGAAGGCTCCTCGCTCTCCACCCTCGTGCAGATGGTCGGCGCCGGCATCGGCGTCACGCTCATTCCGCAGATGGCCGTCGATATGGAGACACGGCAATCCACCGTCTCGGTGTTCCGGCTGGCGGAACCGCGCCCGTCGCGCACCATCGGCATCGTGTGGCGCAAGAGCAATCCGCTCTCGGCGCAGTTCAGCCATATCGCCGAAATCGTCCGCGAATGCGGCCTTCAGAAACTCGGTCATGCGGCATAGGTCCTCGGCTCGGACTGTCGCGCGCGCCATAACGCGCGCGATCTGCAAGGATAGCGGCTGCCCTATCGCGACGCGGCCTTTGCGGATCTGTCGGTCCATTCGGGTGGCGCACCGAACTTGTCGGCCACCATGCCCTGCAGGCCGCGCGAGCGGCCATAGGCATCGCATTCGACATATTTCGGTTTTCCACCCAGGGCGGACCGGATTCGATGGCCGGAGGGGATAGAGAGGTTCAGCCCGTCCGAAACCTTGCCTGTCACCAGAATGCGCGAGAAGTAATTGGAGAAATCGGCGGCAAGCTCGTAGGCATCTCCGATTTCCGAGACGCGGGCGTTGCCCGTGATGGAATTCGCGCCCTTGGACCAGACGGCTGCGGCGCGCTGGACGCCGGTGCTGTCCACCGCCTCCGCCTCGACGGCGAGGCCGCCAAGCCCGAATGGAAGACGCGGCACGCTGACCGGCAGGACGAAGCCGCTGCCGAGCGTCACGGCTGTCGATACCCCGGCCATGGTCTTGTCGGTCGGCACCAGATCGGTGATGACCGTGCGCACCGTCATGTCCGCCGGCTGGCCCAGCGCGGCAATCCGGTATTTATCGCTGAGCGCCACGCAGATGGCACGATCCAGCGCATTCGAAACAAGGACACGGTCCTTTTCCGATGTGACCCGTGAAGAGGCCGCAAAGGAGAAGGTGGTCGGCACGATGGCGACGGTCTTGACCCCGGCCAGTCCGTTAGCGTCCACGAAGGTGCGCGATTTGGTGAACTTGCCCTTGACCGGGCTGAGTTGCGCATAGGAGGTCAGCGTACCGCCTTCCTTGAGCGGCACGGACGTGCAGCCGGACATGATGATGGCAAAGGGCAAGGTGGCGAAGGCGACGCCGCGACCGCGGGAGGCCCTGTCGCCGGAAGCCCTGGCAAACAGACTGCACTGTTGTTTCACTGCACGTACTCCAGTTGGCATGGTTGATCCTGTGCCCCACACGGTACGACAGCGAAAATTGCGGCAACATTACAATTGCCCGCCCCTGAAAGCGCGCGCAACGCAGGATCAGAAACGCAACCGGAAGGTGCTCCCGAAGGCGCTGCTGTCCAGAAAGATTCGCCCGTTATGGTTGGCGACGATCTGCTTGACGAGGCTGAGGCCAAGGCCTGCCCCGGTACTGCGCGGCGTAACGCGATAAAAGGGCTCGAAAATCCGCTCCCGCTGATCTTCGGCTATCCCCTGTCCCTCATCGGAAACCGCGATCTCGCCACTGGCGAGAATCGAGACGTGGATCATCCCCCTGTTCCCGCCATGGTCGATGGCGTTGCGCACGATGTTGCTGATGGCGCGCGGCAGCGTGAACGGGTTGCCCAGTATTTCATATCGCGCGACCTGCGTTTCGAAGGAGATATCGTACCCCGCCGCAAGCGCGAGCGGCGCGAGATCGGCAACGACAGTGCGCGCCGTCTCGACGAGGTCCAGCGTTTCGCGCCGGTCGTTCACCTGATCGTTTCTTTCGAAGGCGAGAAGCTGTTCCGTGGTTTCCCCAAGCCGCGCGACATCCTCCATCAGGCGTTGCTGCTGCGGCCCCGGCAGGCCCTCTATTCGGGTCTGCATGATCGCAATCGGCGTTCTCAGCTCATGTGCCGCATCGATGAGAAAACGCTGCCGCGCCCGAAACTGCTCTTCAAGCCGTTCGAGGATGCCGTTGAAGGCAAGGATCAGGGGCACCACCTCCCGCGGCACATCCTCGACCGGAAGCTTCGAGCCCGGCCGGCGCGGATCGATCTCGGGAGCCTTTTTGACGACGGAATTAAGGCCGGCAAGCGCCTCGCGCACGATGCGGGGAACCGAGAAGAACACGGCGGGCAAGATGACAGCCAGGAGGGGAACGTAAATCTTGTAGGTTCCGGCAAGGAGCGCCAAAAACTGCCCCCTCATATGCGTGGTTCCGCCGAACATTACCCTTACGGAACCCCACTTCGTCTCCATGCTTTCAACCAGGGCGACCTCGGAGACGCCCTTTCCGCCGCGAATATCGGCATCCGTCAGCAAATGCAGATACGGCGACAATTCCTCATAAACGGCAGGCACGGCGCCATAGCTCGCCACCCGCCCGTCCAGCGTGGAAGCCACGAACCAGAGCGTTGAGTTCTCCGCCTTCAGGGCCTGCAATGCCGGGCCATTGGTAACGACCAATCCTTTTTGTGGATCGAGCGAAAGCGACTTATCGAGTGTTGCCGACAGATCGTCCCAGAGCGCAATATTGGGCGAAAGCATCGTCATGCCGTAAAAGCAGAGGCCGATGATGACCACGGCAATCATGGCGGAGACGACGACGCTGAGCTGCCAGCTCAGTTTCCACCACAAGGACGAGTTGGAGGTGCCCTGCGCTTTCATGCCTCTTCCTTCAACAGATAACCGATGCCGCGAATATTATGGACGCCAACGCCTGCGGAGGCATCGAACAGGCGTTTTCGCAGCCGCGATATATGCGCGTCGAGCGCATTGGACTGGATCTCTTCCTCGTAATTGTAGACGGCCGCCTCAAGCGTGGAACGCAGCACGGATTTGCCCTTGCGTTTCGCCAGCGCAACGAGAATCGCAAGCTCGCGCCTTGGCAGATCGAAGGGAGCGGAATTGATCGTGACGCTGAGATGGAGCGGATCGATAACGATGCGGCCGGCTGTGATTTCGGCCGGCGCAAGGTTTGCCGGCCGTCTCAGAACCGCACGCACCCGCGCCAGCAGCTCACCGACGAGAAACGGCTTGCCGAGATAGTCGTCGGCGCCGCCATCCAGTCCGGCTATGCGGTCTTCCGGTTCGTTCAATGCCGTCAACAGTATGATCGGCGTGTCAATGCCGGCATGGCGCAGCTGCGGAATGAAGGCAAGTCCCTCCCCGTCCGGCAGGCGGCGATCAAGCAGGATGGCGTCATAGACGTGCTGGCGCGTCAGCTCCATCGCATCGCCGAGCCACATCGTATGGTCGATGACGATGCCCTGCCTGCCGAGCGTCGCCGTCAGCGCATCCGCCATTGCCTTTTCGTCTTCGATCAACAGAAGTCTCATGCGTCACCGTCCCTTCGCATTCCCTTGTCTGCCAGAAAGGTTGCGGCAGTATTGCGGCAAAGAAGACACCTGAGCATTTCCAACCCCGTGCATGTCCGTTTCCCCTCCGAAAAAGGCGTAAAAACAGGGCAATGGAACATCAGACCCTGCTGTCTAAGCAGCTGCGTTCGCAAGGGTAATGCTGCTGCAATTATGGGTGCCTATCCAGATGCCATACGCCTCAAGAGAGGCAATGCGACCGCCCGAGCGGCGGTACCGGTATGGAAAGGATTTCAGCATGTGGGTGAAGAGAACCATCAAGGCGGGGATCGCGCTTGCAGGTTGCGTTCTCGTTGTCACCGCTCTCGATCCGGCGCGCGGCAGTGTCGATGCGAATGAGCGTGTCAAAGGCATCGTGAACGGGCTCGTCGAGACTGCCGCGATGAGCCCGGCAGGCACTCCGTTCGAACTGACGGCGACTGAAACGGCGAAGATCGGCACGCGCCCGATGGTGGAGCGGCTTGGCATCAGCGGCGAACTTCAGCCCATCACCCGTGTGGTGATCCGCGCCCGTGAAGCCGGCAAGATCGTCGAGATGAATGTCCGCGACGGAGACGCGGTGCAGGCGGGCGAGCTGCTCGTGCGTTTCGAAACCGACGAGCTGCAATCGACGCTTTTGCTGCGGCAGAGCGACCGGGATGCGGCCGAGGCCGAGCTGATGCTGGCAATGCAGGCCCTGACGAGAACCGAACAGCTTGCCCTGAAAAACATCGCTTCGGCAGAACAGCTCGACAAGGCGAAAAGCGATGTGGCGGTGAAGACGGCAAGGCTCCAGAGCCTTTCGGCGCAGGCGGATATTGCTCGCCTCGCCCTTCGCAATGCCGAAATCCGCGCGCCCTTCGGCGGCACCGTCACCCGGCGGCTTGCCGAGGCGGGATCGCGTGTCGGTGCGGATGGCGAGCTTCTCACGCTGGTCGATACCAGCGTGCTGGAGGCGAAGGTTCTTGTCGCGACGCGCGATGTTCCGCGCGTCGCCCTCGGCCAGACGGCGGAACTGGAGATTGACGGCCTTGGCGGCCAGATCGTCAAAGCCACGGTCGACCGCATCAGCCCGGTTGCCGAAGACGGCACCCGCTTCGTCGCGGTCTATCTGCGGCTTGCCAATCGTGACGGCCGGCTGTGGGGCGGAATGTTCGCCAGCGGATCGATCCTGCTGCGCGAGAAAAACGATGCGCTCGTCGTTCCCGCGATCGCGCTGCGCAAGGATGAGGCCGGTTACCATGTGCTCAAGGTGCAGGACGGCCATCTTCGTCGCCAGACGGTCACGGTGGGAGCGCGCTGGAACGGCGGCAACCTGATCGAGATTGCCGCCGGGCTGAAGGATGGCGAGACCATCCTGACCGCGCCGCTTCCGCAATTGCGGCCCGATATGGCCGTCACCGTCGACAAGGCAGGCTGACATGTTCTTGACCCGCATATCCGTTACCCATCCCGTTTTCGCCACGATGATGATGGTGGCGCTTCTGGTCATGGGCGCTTTCTCCCTGCAACGGCTTGGCCTGGACCAATATCCCAATGTCGACGTTCCCGTGGTGGTGGTCGTCACCTCTTATCCGGGCGCGACACCGGAGACGGTGGAAACCGAGGTGACACGCCCGGTCGAGGACGCGCTGAACGCCATTGGTGGTCTCGATGAGGTCACCTCCACCTCCTATGAGGGGCGCTCCGTCGTCGTCGCGAAATTCAAGCTCGAGGTGCGCAGTTCAGCCGCCGCGCAGGAGGTGCGTGACAAGATCGCCGCCATCGAGGCGAATTTTCCGGAAGACGCCAAAAAGCCCGTCATATCGAGGTTCGACCCCGCCGCCGAGCCGGTTCTGTCGGTGGCGATCAGTTCGGCATCGCTCGATGTGCCCGCCCTCACCAGCCTTGCCGACCAGAAGGTGGTGCGGCAGTTGACGACCGTTGCCGGCGTCGGCCAGGCAACGCTGGTCGGCGCCCGCAAACGGCAGATCGATGTAACGATCAACGAGACGCGCATGCGCGCCCTCGGGATCGGCATCAACGAGTTGGTGAATGCGCTGCGCACCGGCAACAGCAACAGCCCGGCCGGAAGCGTCGTCGATCCCATCTCCGAACGCACGATCCAGGTGCAGGGGCGTATCGAGGAGCCGCAGGCGCTGCTGGATATGGTCGTGGCAAGGCGCGGCGGCGCGGCCATTGCGCTTCGCGATGTCGCCACGCTTTCCGAAGGAGCGGCCGATGCCGAAAACCGCGCCCTCTATAATGGCCAGACGGCACTGGCGATCGACATCGTCAAGGTTCAGGACGCCAATACGGTTCAGGTCGCGACGGATGTGAGGAAGCGCCTCGATGCGCTCAATGCCGAGCTTGCCTCGCAGAACGTGCAATTGCGCATCGTCACGGATGCGTCGATACCCATCCGCGAATCCGTCAATCAGGTACAGACGACGCTGATCGAAGGTGCGGCGCTCGCCGTCGCCATCGTCTTCCTGTTTCTAAACTCCTGGCGCAGCACGGTCATCACCGGGTTGACGTTGCCAATCGCAATCATCGGCACGCTCGCGGTGATCCATTTCCTCGGCTTCACGCTCAATACGCTCAGCCTGCTGGCGCTGACGCTTTCCATCGGCATTCTGGTGGATGACGCCATCGTGGTGCGCGAGAACATCACCCGCCATCTTCACATGGGTAAATCGCATCTGCGTGCGGCCCTCGACGGCACCAATGAAATCGGGCTTGCAGTAATCGCAACAACGGCGACAATCGTGGCAGTCTTCCTGCCGGTCGCCTTCATGGACGGCATTGTCGGCCGGTTTTTCTACGAATTCGGCGTCACCGTTTCCGCCGCCGTCCTGATCTCGCTCTTAGTCGCCTTCACGCTCGACCCGATGCTGTCCAGCGTCTGGTACGATCCGGACGCCCGGCCCGATGCGAAGCGCGGGCCGGTGGGCCGCCTGATCGCCCGTTTCGACCGCTGCTTCGAATGGATGGCCGGGCAATATCGCCGGGCCATCGGCTGGACCCTGCGGCATCGGCTCGTCACCCTGCTAGTCACGTCGGGCATCTTTATCGGCAGCCTGTTCATGGTGCCGCTGGTCGGCACGGAATTCGTTCCGAATGCCGATGAGGGCCGCTTTCAGGTCAATATTACCGCGCCGGTCGGCTCCTCGCTGGACTATACGACAACGAAGGTGCGGCAGGTCGAAAAGGCGCTGAAGGAATTTCCGGAAGTCGAGACGCTCTATTCCACCGTCAATACCGGCGGCGCCGCCGGCAAGCATCGGGCCGCCATAATGGTGGGGCTGGTGCCGCTCGACATGCAGAGCCGGACTCCACTCTCCCTTGCCGAACCGGTTCGCAAACGCCTGTCAGCCATACCGGGCATAGAGGTCACGATCCTGCAGAATGGCCTTGGCGGCGGCGAAAGCCCGGTGCAGCTCAGCATCCTCGGCGACGATCGGGCGGTCCTCGAAAAAATCGCCACCGGTCTGGTCGAAGACATGAAGAAAATCCCCGGCCTCGTGGATGTGACCTCCAGCGCCAAAGATGTGACCTCCATTCTTTCGGTCCGTCTGAAGCCCGCGGCGGCGAGCGATCTCGGCATTGCCCGCTCCGATCTTGCCGCAGCGCTTTCCCCCCTCATCGGCGGCGAGGATGTGTCGAAATGGACGGATGCGGACGGCAACAGCTACGATATCGTCATCCGCCTGCCCGTCGAGCGGCGGTCCGACGCGGCAGGTCTCGGTGAATTGATGATCGCAACCGGCCGCACGGCCGCGAACGGCGCGCCGCTGATGGTGCGTCTCGACCAAGTCGCCGATATCGGCGTCATGCCGGCCCCCGCCGAAATCCGCCGTATCGACAATCGCCGCGAGATACTGGTTTCGGCCAATATCGCCGGCCGCACGCTTGGCGAGGTGACGGAGACGTTGCAGGGCCTGACCGCCGGTCTTGACCTGCCGAACGGCTATCGCATCCGCTTCGGCGGTGACGCCGAAACCATGCAGGAGACCATCGGCCACATGGCCACGGCGCTTACCATGGCCGTCATCTTCATCTACATCGTGCTCGCCTCGCAATTCGGCAGTTTCATGCAACCGCTCGCCATCATGGCGTCCCTGCCGCTTTCGCTTGTCGGCGTCCTCATCGGGCTGATGGTGGCCGGCAGCACGATCAACATGTTCTCGCTGATCGGCTTCATCATGCTTATGGGCCTCGTGACCAAGAACGGCATCCTTCTGGTCGATTTCGCCAATCGCGAGCGGCGGCGTGGGCTTTCGCTGAACGAGGCGCTGGAAAATGCTGGCGTCATCCGCTTCCGCCCGATCATCATGACGACGCTTGCGATGATCTTCGGCATGATCCCGCTCGGTCTGGCCGTCGGCGGCGGTGGCGCGCAGCGTGCGCCGATGGCCCATGCGGTGGTTGGCGGTCTCATCAGTTCCACGCTGCTGACCCTGATCGTGGTGCCGACCATCCTGTCCTATATAGACAGCATCGTCAGGCGTTTTGCCCGCCTGTTGCCGAAAGCGCCGGACGAGGCGGCGGAAACGGCCATGCAGCACCGACCGGCGGCCTCGGCCTAGAGCATTTCCCGTGACGAAGGGTTCCACAGCACACGACGCAACGGTTTCCTGTGCCGTTGCACGCCCACCTCCGTCATTCCGGCCTTGAGCCGGAATCCAGCCGACGCGTGTCTACGCGGCGAGAAACTCCCTTCAGCCCAAGGACTTGGGCTGGCTGGATTCCGGCTCAAGGCCGGAATGACGGAGGTGGGAAACATCGCGCGTCACCGCAAACACCGCGATTGCCGTATCAGATTACCTTTCTGTCGTGTACTGTGGCAAGGGTTTACGGGAAATACTCCAGGTCCATCCGTCGGCCTCGCATTCAGGGCCTCTCGCTGCCCTGACGCTTCTTTTTGCCCTTCGGACGAAAATCGACAAGAAGCGACTTCAGTTCGATATCGCGAACGCGCCTTGCCGCCTCATCCGGGCGCACCCATTCCAGCAGGCGTTCACCGCGTTCCTTGAAACTGGTTTCCGCCTCCGTCACCTCTATCTGGAATACATCGACCATGCAGGGTACGACATCGCCATTGTCGAGCATCTTGAGATAGGTATAGCGGCCAACCGCATTCTTTTTCACCCGGCCCCGCACGCCCGCCTCCTCCCACGCCTCGATTGCCGCCGCCTCGTGCGGCTTCTTGCGTTTCATCGGCCAGCCGCGCGGAATGATCCAGCGTCCGCTGGTACGAGACGTGACGAGGAGGATTTCAACATCCTCGCCATTGCCGGCATAACGGAAGCAAAGCGCGGCATATTGCTGCCGGAAAGCGCCGGTGAAGAGCTTTTCCGGAACTGCAGCAAGCTGCTGGAGCAACGTCAGTGCACGAGCCGGGCGGGTTTTCCGGCTTTTCTTGGTGGGTTTCATATCCGTTGATAGTGCTGATTTTCCGGGTTGCATCAATGCCCCGCGTGCATTTATGACAGTTTTATGACAATCACCCCCCACAACTAATAAAGCGCCATTGAGGGCCAATTCGCATGATGAGTATTTTTCGCAAGCTGATGCCGCGCGAGGACCGTTTCTTCGACATGTTCAGCAAACATTCCGAAACCGTCATCAAAGCGGCCGAGGCCCTTGACCAACTTTTGAGCGGCATCGACGTCGAGAAGAACTGCGACCTCATCGTCGCCCTTGAACACCAGGCGGACGACATCACCCGCGAGGTGCTGCTCGCCGTCAGGCGCAGCTTCATCACCCCCTTCGACCGCGGCGACATCAAGGATCTCATCCAGTCGATGGATGACGCCATCGACATGATGCACAAGACCGTCAAGACCATCCGTCTTTTCGAGCAAACGGAATTCGATCCGCTGATGAAGGAAATGGGGCATGAGATCGTGCGCGCAGCCGGCCTCATCGCGGAAGCCATTCCGCTTCTCAACAAGGTCGGCACGAATGCGCATCGCCTGTCATCCATTTCCGAAGAGGTGACCCGCGTTGAAGGCCGCTCCGACGAACTTCACGATCTGGGTCTCAAGGACCTCTTCCGCCGCCACGGCGCAAGCGGCAATGCCATGGCCTATATGATCGGCAGCGAGATCTACGGCGAACTCGAAAAGGTCGTCGACCGCTTCGAGGATGTGGCCAACGAGATCAGCGGCATCGTTATCGAGAACGTCTGATGGATGTCGCACTTGCCCTGCCGCTGCTAATCGGCCTTATCGCCATCGCGCTGTTCTTCGATTTTCTGAATGGTCTGCACGATGCCGCCAATTCCATCGCCACCATCGTCTCCACCCGTGTGCTGCGCCCGCAATATGCGGTCGCCTGGGCGGCCTTCTTCAACTTCATCGCCTTCCTGTTCTTCGGCCTGCATGTGGCCGAAACGCTCGGCACCGGCATCATCGATCCGGCCATCGTATCGCCGCAGGTGATCTTCGCGGCGCTGATCGGCGCCATCGTCTGGAACATCGTCACCTGGATTTTCGGCATTCCCTCCAGCTCGTCGCACGCGTTGATCGGCGGGCTCGTCGGTGCGGGATTTGCGAAGGTGGGTTTCAATTCCATCGTCTGGTCGGGCCTGCTGAAAACCGTGGGCGCCATCTTCATGTCGCCGGCCATCGGCTTCTTCCTCGCCCTGCTTCTGGTGCTCACCGTCTCCTGGCTGTTCGTGCGGCAGACGCCCTTTGCCGTGGACCGCACCTTCCGAGTGATGCAGTTCATCTCCGCCTCGCTTTATTCGCTGGGACACGGCGGCAACGATGCGCAGAAAACCATGGGCATCATTGCCGTGCTTCTCTTCAGCCAGGGACATCTAGGCGAGAGCTTCTACGTGCCCTTCTGGGTGGTGATTTCCTGCCAGTCGGCCATGGCGCTCGGCACGCTGTTCGGCGGCTGGCGCATCGTCCATACGATGGGATCGAAAATCACCAGGCTGAACCCGATGCAGGGTTTCTGCGCCGAAACCGGCGGTGCGTTGACGCTGTTCGGTGCGACATGGCTCGGCATTCCGGTCTCGACCACCCACACGATCACCGGCGCCATCGTCGGCGTCGGCGCTGCCCGCCGCGTCTCGGCGGTGCGCTGGGGCCTTGCCGGCAACATCGTCATCGCCTGGATCGTGACCATGCCGGCGGCTGCGCTGATCTCCGCCGCGGTTTACGGGCTGACGTCGCTGTTCGGGTGACGCTCCATCCCTGCCCCGATTTGCCGCTCCTCCCGGAACAAAAGCCACCCCGTGGCTGTTGTTCCGGGGGACCAATGCGGATCGCGGACATGGCACGACAGGTTTTCTGGAAGGGTTATCTCAAGCTGTCGCTGGTGACGGCCTCCGTCTCGCTGACGCCCGCGACGACGGAAGGCAACAAATACACCTTCCACATCCTCAATCGCAAAACCGGCAATCGCGTCGAAAGCCGTTATATCGACAGCATCACCCACCGACCGGTCGCCGCCAAAAACCAGGTAAAAGGTTTTCCCCGCGCCGAGGACGATTACATTATTCTGGAGGATGACGAGATCGATGCGGTAGCGCTGGAAAGCACCCGCACGATCGATATCAAGACCTTCGTGCCAAAAGGATCGATCGACTGGATCTGGTACGACCGTCCGCATTTTCTGCGCCCGGAAGACAAGATCGGCACCGAAGCCTTCAGCGTCATTCGCGAAGCCATGAAGGTGAACGATGTTTTCGGCATCGCGCGTCTGGTGATCTACCGTCGTGAAAGGGCTGTGCTCCTCGAACCGTCGGGGAAAGGCATCATCCTGTGGACGCTGCATTATGGCGAAGAGGTGCGCGAAAGCATCGACGCGCTGGAGCCGAAGATGAAAATCGGCCGGCCATTGCTCGACGCCATGGAAAAACGCATCGGCAAACAGGTGACGGGTTGGAAACCGGCTTTGGTGCAGGACCCCATTCAGAAGAAGATCAAGTCCCTGCTGAAGACCAAGGGCGACGAGGTCTCCTCCTCGAAAAAGAAAACCGGCACGAAGGCCCGCGCCGGGGGCAATGTCATCAACATCATGGACGCCCTGAAGAAAAGCCTTGCTTCCGAAAAGAGAAGCTGAGGCTCGATGCCTTCAGCGGGCCTTTTTTGGAAGCGGCTCGGCAGCAGCAAAAAATCCATCCCACGGGTCTTTTTTCAGCGCGGAAAGACGCGCGCCGATATTGTTGACGGTGAAATGGGCCGGGCCGATCTTGGCGGTGAGTTCCGACCATTCGAGCGGTGCTGAAATGGCGGCTCCCGGCCGGGCACGTGTCGAATAGGCAGCAACCGCCGTATTGCCCCTGCCATTGCGCAGATAGTCGATGAAAATGCGGCCCTGCCGTTTCGCCTTGGTGGCGACGGAGAGATATTTCTTCGGCTCGGCCTTCGACATATCCGCCGCCATGGCCTTGGCGAAGGCTTTTACCGGGGCCCAGCCCGCCTGTGGCTTCAAGGGTGCGACAACATGCAGGCCCTTGCCGCCGGAGGTCTTGACGAAAGCGGCAAGCCCGGCTTCTTCGAAACGCCGCTTCAGCTCCAGCGCCGCTTCGATCACCTCTTCCCACGCCACATCCTCGCCGGGGTCGATATCCATGGTGATCATGTCCGGCTTTTCCCAATTGGCGGTGGTCGCGCCCCATGGGTGGATTTCGAGCGCGGCGGATTGCACGAGCGCCATCAAGCCATCGAAATCGGTGATGCGGATCAGCGGTTCTCCGCCCTTGTCCTTGGGATCCTTGATTTGCTCGACGGCCTTGTTGATGCCGCGCCAGGCGTGTTTCTGAAAAAATCGCTGCCCCTCTATGTCTTCCGGGCAGCGCAACAATGCCAGCGGCCGGTTAACGACAAAGGGCGCCATGTGCCGCCAGACCTGCGCATAATAATCGGCAAGCCCCTCCTTCGTCACGCCGTCCCCCGGCCAATAAAGCCGGTCCGGATGGGTGAACTTGATCTTCGATTGCGGCGCCTGGGTATCGGACACGGCCTTCTCCTCGCGTTCGATTTCTGCTGCGGGCTTGTCTTCGCGCAACCCCCGGAAGGAGGCGTGACGCAGATTGCCATCTCCAGACCATGCACGAAACTCCACTTCCGCCACCAGTTCCGGCTTGACGAAGTGAAGATCGCGGCGGGCAAGCGCGGTAAGTTTGTCGCCGAACGGGCTTTCTTTGCGCTCAAGCGGCTTCAGCCGGCCAAGCAGCATCTCCGCCACTTCGCCCGTATAACCTGTCCCGACACGTCCGACATGGCGCAGCTTGCCATTTTCATAAGCGCCAAGCGCCAGCGATCCGATGGCATGGTCCGATGTCGAGGAGACGGTATAACCGCCGATGACGAATTCCTGTCGCATCGAGCATTTGGATTTTACCCATTCGCCCTTGCGGCCCGAAACATATTTGCTGTTCCTGACTTTGGAAATGACACCCTCGAGGCTGAGCCGACAGGCATGGTCCAGAACAAGCGCGCCGCTTTCCTCGAAATGCTGGCTGTAACGGAGATGAGGGTCACCCGCCGGCAGCAGCTTTTCGAGCAACGCCTTTCGCTCGCTCAATGCAGCACCGCGCAGATCGCTGCCATCGAGGTAAAGAAGGTCGAAGGCATAGAATACGAAGCGGTCGCTGCGCCCGTCGCTCAGATCCTGCTGCAAGGCGGAGAAATCGGAGGCGCCGTTATCCCGTTCGACGACGATTTCGCCATCGATTAACACCGTTTCCACCGGCAGCGCCCTGAGCGCTCCTGTCACGGCCCGGCCGAATTTCTCCGTCCAGTCCAGCCCGCTGCGGGTCAGCAATTGAATCTTGCCCCGATCGACGCGCGCCTGCAGACGATAGCCGTCGAATTTGATTTCATGCAGCCAGCGATCTCCGTTGGGCGGTTTCGGCTTGAGCGTGGCGAGCGCCGGCGGCACGAAAGATGGCATGGCCAGTTTGCGTGCGCCTTTAGGCAGCGCATGCGCCTGTTTCCTGCCGGAGGCGGAAGCCACGGTCTTTTTCGATACCGTTTTGGAGTTCCATGTATCCTTCGGTTTGGCTGCAACTTCCGCGACACTGCGCCCGGTCTTTACGGATTCCGGCCGTTCTTCGAGAATATCCGCGCCGCCCTTATGCCTCGCCTCCTCGTCATCGCCCTTGATAAGCAGCCAGTTCTCCCGGCTTTCTCCGGGCTTTCCGTGCATGCGTACCAGATGCCATCGGCCTTTGAGCTTTTCGCCGTCCAGTTCGAATTCCAGATGGCCTTTGCGATAACCTTTCCGGGCGTCGCCGATCGGCTGCCAGGTGCCGCGATCCCAGACGATCACGGTGCCGCCGCCATATTGTCCTTTCGGGATGACGCCCTCGAAATCGCCATAGCTGAGCGGATGGTCCTCGACATGCACGGCAAGGCGCTTGTCCTCGGGATCGAGGCTCGGGCCGCGCGTCACCGCCCAGCTTTTCAGCACACCGTCCATTTCCAGCCGAAAATCATAATGCAGACGGCGGGCATCGTGTTTCTGTATCACGAAGCTGGAGCCCTGCTGTTCGGCCGTCGTCCCTTTGGGCTCCGGCGTCTTGTCGAAACTGCGCTTGGCGTTATAGGTCTGCAATCCCATGGATCAGCTCGCTTTCCGCGGGGCCTTCCGGCCCCCTGCCGTCGCCCTTTTTCTGCTGCCCGCTTCGGCCCCGGCGCTGCGACGCAGGGCCTCCTTGAGATCAATGATATTGTCTTCCTTGCGCGGCGGCGGCTTGGCGATTTCCCGGCCTTCGATCTTGGCTTTCACGAGTTCTGCGAGTGCATCATTATACCGATCGCTATAGTCTGCCGGGTCAAATGTGCCCGCACGCTTTTCGATGATGTGACCGGCCAGCTCCAGCATTTCTTCATCGAACTCGATATCGGGGATCGACTTGAAGACGGATGTCTGCGAACGGACCTCGTAGCTGAAATTCAGCGTCGTAGCGACGAGAGCCTTACCGCTCGGACGGATCAGCAGGACACGGTTGCGGCGGAAAAGCACCGCTTCTCCGAGAGCTGCGACATTCTCGTCGTCCATTGCCCTGGCAAGAAGCGTCAGCGCCTCTTCGCCGTCCTCCCCGCTCGGCGCGAGATAATAGGACTTGTCGAAATAAAGCTTGTCGATCTCGTCACAGGGCAGGAAGTGCCTGATGCGGATGACCTTGTCGCTTTCCGGCATCAGCTTCGCAATCTCGTCTCCCTCGATGACGATATGGTCGCCATTGTCGAGTTCGTATCCCTTGACCTGATCTTCGCGAAGAACCGCCTCGCCGGTGTCGCTGTCGACATATTGCCGCTCGACGCGGTGGCCGGTCTTGCGGTTGACGATATTGAAGGAGATTTTCTCCGCCGAGGTCAGTGCGGAATAAAGGCCGACTTCGCAGTTGAAATCGGCAAACGCCAGATGGCCTCTCCAGCTCGCTCTCCGGTTCATGTCCGTCGTCCCTCGTCATCGCTGCGGGAGGACATGTCTCCGCGTCGGTCCTTGGCCAGAATGCGCTCGATAGCGGGCACATCCCCCTCCGCCAGAACCGGCACCGGGTCGGACGCCATGGCTTCCAGCACCTCCGGCGACAGCCCGCCATTGCGGATAACCCATTCCATGGCCTCACGGGTCTGACGCTCCGCTTTCAACTGCGCATAAAGCGCCAGTATCAGCCGGTCGCGAACATCGAAGCTCTTCAAACTTCTGTCTGCACGTTCTGCCTGCCGTTTCATCTCGAAATCCTCAAAGGCCCATCCGGCATTGGCGGACATCGCCTCAGGCAATGCCCCTGCCGCCGGTCACGCCATAAACCTCGCCATTGATGAAGCTCGCATCCTGCGATGCCAGCAGCACATAGACGGGCGCCAGTTCCACCGGCTGTCCCGGGCGGCCGAAATCGCTGTCCTTGCCGAAATTCTTCACCTTCTCGTCCGGCTGGCCGCCGCTCGGCTGAAGAACCGTCCAGAACGGGCCGGGAGCGACGGAATTGGCGCGCACACCCTTTTCGATAAGCTGCTTTGCAAGCGCTTTCGTATAAGCGACGATACCGGCTTTGGTGGTGGCGTAGTCCAGCAGGATGGCGGAGGGCTCATAGGCCTGTATCGACGCCGTGGTAATTACCGATGACCCCGGCTTGAGGTGAGGAACCGCCGCCTGCGCAATCCAGTGCAGGGCATAAAGATTGGTCTTCATGGTGCGGTCGAAATCGTCGGTCGACAGTTCCTCTATATCGTCGCGATATTGCTGCCTTGCCGCGTTGATGACCAGAATATCCAGCCCATCGAGATCACCGGCCGCTTTCTCGACCAGTTCGCGGCACCAGGCCTCGTCGGTAATATCGCCGGGCAGCGCGACCGCCACGCGGCCTTCCGCCTCAATGAGTGCCACGACTTCCTCCGCGTCGGATTCTTCTTCCGGAAGATAGGAGATCGCCACATCCGCGCCTTCCCTTGCAAAAGCGATGGCGACCGCACGGCCAATGCCTGAATCGCCGCCGGTTATCAACGCCTTGCGCCCTCCTAGCTTGCCGGTGCCGCGATAGGTCTTTTCACCATGGTCCGGGAAAGGCGTCATATTCTTCACCAGACCTGGCATTTCCTGGGTTGGGGTCGAAAAAGGCGGGCGCGGATACTGGCTGCGCGGGTCCTGTGGCTCGAGGCGGTCTGTCATCGCGGTCTCTCCCATAGATAGATGTCCATCCGTGGCGCATTCGCTGACCCAGCAGGCATATCGCCCGGTCGGGCTGACAGCGGCATGGACGCGCCACACGCTAACCTAACGATCTGCCTTGGCTCTCGTTCCATCGGAGATGGGAAAGGAGGGCGACGACACCATTGTGCCGCCGCATCTCTTATCAAACGGAATGTTTCTTCCGTGTGGTGGCGCTGACGACCTCAGCGGGCGCGACATCCGGTTTGCCGAAGAGATAACCCTGCGCCTGCGCGCAGCCCTCGTCGACCACCATGCGGTATTGCGCATCCGTTTCAATTCCCTCCGCCGTCACCGGCAGATCGAGGCTGCGGCCGAGGCCGATCACCGCGCGCACGATGGCGCGGGCATTGTCATCGTCGCTCATGGCGGCGATGAAGCTGCGGTCGATCTTGATCTTGTCGAAGGGGAAGCTCTGCAGGTTGCTGAGCGAGGAATAACCGGTGCCGAAATCGTCCATGACGATGGCGACGCCGAGCGCCTTCAACTGGTTGAGGATGATCAATGTCGCCCTTCGGTCCTTCAGAAGCGCGGCTTCGGTGATTTCCAGTTCCAGCCGGTTGGGCGAAAGTCCGGTCTGCATCAGCACGGTGCAGACGACATGACCGAGATTGGCCAGCGAAAACTGCAATGGCGAAACGTTCACCGCGATCTTCAGGTGCGGTGCCCAGCCGGCCGCCTGACGGCAGGCCTCGCGCAGCACCCATTCGCCGAGCGAGATGATGATACCGCTCTCTTCGGCAATCGGAATAAAAACATCCGGCGGCACCACGCCCCGTGTCGGGTGCTGCCAGCGCACCAGCGCCTCGTAACCCACGACCTGGCCGCATTCGACTGACAGCACCGGCTGATAATTCAACAGCAACTCGTTGCGATTGATGGCAAGCCGCAGATCCGTTTCGAGCTGGCGACGTTCGCGCGCCTCCTGATCCATCACCGGATCGTAGAAAGCCAATATGCCACGCCCGCCCATCTTGGCGCGGTAGAGCGCCAGATCGGCGGCGTGCATGATGCTTTCATCGTCCTTCCCGTCCCGCGGGAAGACGGCGATGCCTATGCTGACGCCAACGGAGGTCGGATCGTTGGCAACATTCATCTTCAGCGCAAACATGCCAAGGATCGTCTCGGCGAGCAGGCGCGCCTCTTCCGCCCTTGTATGCCGGGTAGTCAGGATGACGAATTCATCGCCGCCGAGACGGGCGACAACATCCCCTGCCCTTGCGCATTCATCGAGAATGGCGGCGACCTTTTTCAGAACGCGATCCCCCTCGGCATGGCCGAATATGTCGTTGACCGCCTTGAACCGGTCGAGGTCGAGCGCCAGCAGCGCGAATTCGTCCTCCTCGTCGCAATGCTCGATCTGCTGGTGAAGACGGGTTTGAAACATGGTGCGGTTGGAAAGGCCCGTCAGGACGTCGTGGCGGGCGAGATATTCGATTTCCCGCTGCGCTTCGCGCTTTTCCGTCAGGTCGCGAATGGCCATCACCTCGCAGGGGCGGCCGCGATATTCGATCGTTCGTACGCCGAGTTCGAATATCTGCGCCTGCCCGGCGCGCTCGTGCACCGCCTCCACCGGTGCATGGCGCGGCAGATAGGCGGGTTGTCCGTCGATGGCCTTGAAGAGATCGTCGGGGTTTTGTCCGACCAGCGACGCTTCTTCCCGGCCCAGAAGGCCGGCAAAACGGGTGTTAAGCTCCACGATCCGCCCATCGCGAACGACGGCGAGACCATCGAGCGTCGCATCCACAAGACCCTTGAGATCGACAAGGTAACGATCCACAAGAGCAGCCGCAGCAGTGGTGGACAGGATCAGGAACGTGACGCCGGAAATGGCGCAGATCATGATCAGCCGGGCGACATTGTCGGGATCAGGCCCGGATACGGAAGGATCCGGCGAAAGCACCGTGGCCGACATGGCCGTGAAATGCAGCGCGCAGATCGCGAAAATCGCCGATCCAGCCGGCGCGGCGATGCGCTGCCAGGAGCCGAGGCGGCGAAAAAGGAAAAAGGCCAGCAGAAAAAACGCCCAGGCAACCGCAAAACCACCCAGCACCGGCCCCCACCGATAGCTGATCGTGGCGGCGACATCCATTCCCGCCATGCCGACGAAATGCATGACAGCAACCGACAGCGTGACCAGCGTGCCGGCAATCGCAGGGCTGTAAGCGGCCTGCGAACGGCTGGTGAGCGCCAGCCAGAAACCGAAAACTGCAAGAACCGCCGAAAACGCCGTGAAGGCGAAATCATAACCGATCGGGACCGCGCCCTTATAGGCGAGCATGGCGACGAAATGCGTGGCCCAGACGCTGAGCCCTCCGGCAAAGGCGGCAACCAGCACCCAATAGGGCTTGCGGCCAGCCGGACTTTCCTCCGCACGCAATAAAAGATGAAAAAAAGCAAACATGCCAAGTAGGCAGATAACAGCCGCAAGAAGCACGACCGCCCGGTCGTGTTGTACGACAACGCATTCCAGAACCGTGAACATGACGCACTCTCCCAGCCTCTGAAGAACCGCTCACGGTGGCACTATGGGAGTGGTTTATTTATAAATCTCTAATGCAACTATTGATAAATGGAACGATCTGTCCTGCAACGTACAGAAAGGAACGGGCCGCACGCGGCAGCCCGTAAGCTTTTTCGCGCGCGGCCCGGCCGGGACTATAGGAAAAGCCGTTTATTTCCAGCTTCGATAATCGGCTGCGGTGCATCCGAAAGGCGCCGGGCCATCGGCGAAACGCTCCTGCAGACGGGCGCATCCCCACTCGTTAATTGCTGCGGGCATCATGTTGTTGAGGTCCATGCCGGGCGAGTTGAACTGCGACGGGGCGCTGGTGACGTACCACAGCCAGTAACCGATAACCGCGACGACGATGACGGCCACGATGGCAACGAAAGTCCCCAGTCTGCGCAGGAGGCTCGGCCCTTTCGCACTCGTCGCACCCGGAGCCGAGGCGCCCTCCGGTGTCTGGTTCGCAAGCATCGGGGCAAGCGATGCGAGAGCCTCCGCCCTTTCCTGCTCCGATAGCTCGATCCGCTCCAGCCGGTCGTCGAGCAGAACCGGCAGCGCGGTCTTGCCGTGCCAGACTGCCAGCGCAACATCGTGTTTTCCGTTATGGCCAACGACGACCGGGATTCGCCCCCTCTCCAGATGGGTGAAGGACTGCCGCTTGGTCTTGTCTTCTCTGACCGTATCGGCATAGGTGACAAAGAGACGGCTGCGTTTTTCGGCAACCGCCGTCAGCGCCACCGGAATGAGGGTCAACGGTGCGGGCTTGCGCAGCTCCAGGCGAACCCGCAGGACCCGGATAAGCGTGAACAGCATCGCCAAACTGCCGAAGCCGAGCAGGGCAACGAACACCCCAAGTGTGATGATGCGGTTCCAGAGCATGTCGAGGCCCAGCGAAATCGTTGCGAGCTCCGGGTTCTTCGCGGAGATGACCAGTCCGGTTTCATAATCGCCGGAATGGAAATCGACGAACATGACCTCGACATCCTTCTTGTAGCTCACGCCCGCATGGTCATAGGAAAGGTCCGCCTCACAGGTCGTGAAGATCGCCTTGCGCGTCTTGCAGCTACCGCTGATATCGCCGTTTTCAATCTCCAGCGGATCTTTGCTGATCTGATAGTCGCGCAATATGCCCGGACCTTCGGCGACGAGCATGACGGCCGTGATGACCAGAAGCACCGGAACGGAAAAATAATAGGCTGCCGGCACTGAAATGACGCCACGTTTGAGGCTCAGCGGCCGAGACGGAAGTTTTATCTGTGCAAGGTTCATGGTCATCAACGCATTCTTCGGGAGGTGGGTGAGCGGAGTTCACGACTCTCGCCCGATGGAAGGAATAGTCATCGGTCGGTCTAAACCGATGAAGTCCTTGAGAAAACCCCCTGAAATTACTGGATGGCGTGCGACAGCCACCTGCTGCGACTAGTTTCCTGTCCGCGAAGAGCCGGAGGAGCGTCATGGAGGACGCTTTCAGGGGTACGGACCTAACCGCCGATAAAAAAACGGGCGGTAAAACCGCCCGTCGCAGGTTCCAAAGACTATAGTTCGCCCTTAGTCCTTCGTGACCTTTTCCAGCCGGGTCGTCTGGCTGGGATGGCCCACATAATCCTTCACGCGCGCATTCAGCACGATCGGCTCGAACCTCTCGAACATCGGCAGCACCGCCGGCTTCTGGGCGACGAACATTTCCTGCATCTGGGTGTAGATTTCTCCGCGCTTCTTGGCGTCCGGCTCCAGCGAAGCCTTTGCCGTGAGCGCCGTCAGTTCCGGAATGTCCCAGGCCGAGCGCCAGACGAAATTGCCGGCGTTGTTGGCGGCCACCGAATTGTCGGGGTTGCTGGAGAATTGCTCCATCGAGCCCAGCACATTCGGCATATAGGCGCCGGTCTGCGGAATGAGCAGATCGAAATCCCGCGCGCGGTGGGCGGCAATCACGTCCGAACCGTTACCCTGCTGGATATTGACCTTGATGCCGATCTGGCTGAGTGAGGCCTGGATCGCGGTGGCGAGATCGATACGCGGCGTCTGCGCGATCGTCTTCAGATTAAGCGTGAAGCCGTTCTCATAACCGGCATCCTTGAGGAGCGCCTTCGCCTTCTCCACATCGAGCTTCCAGTCCGGGCTCGGAATGGCGTATTCGAAGTTTTCCGGCACCGGCACCGTGCGCGCCCGGCCATAGGGGCCCATGATAGTCTTTTCCATGCCCTTGTAGTCGATGCCATAGGCAATCGCTTCGCGGACCTTGGGGTTGGACAAAGGTTCCTTGCCGGCATTCATGGACAGGACGTAAAAGCCGCCCGTCGGCACGCGCTGGATCTGGAAGCCTTCCTTGTTGTTGAAGGTTGCAAGGTCGGCAGCCGTCAGCGCACTGGCGATGTCGATATCGCCACGCTCCAGCATCAGGCGCTCCACCTGGCTTTCCGGCACATGCCGCACGATGACGCGGCGCATTTTCGGGCTGCCGGCCACATAATTCTTGTTGGCCTCGAGAATAATGATCTCATTCGGTGACCAGCGATTGAGCGTAAAGGGACCGGAACCGGCGGAATTGGTTCTCAGCCAGCCATTGCCCCAGTCGCCATTGCTTTCATGCGACTTGAGTTCCTTGCTGTCGACGACGCTGGCGATGACCATGGCCAAACGGTAAAGAAGCAGCTCGGACGTCGTTTCGCCGGAAAGATCGATGCGTACCGTTTTTTCATCCGGCGCGCTCACCAGCTTGTCGACGTTATCGGCATTATAACCAACGCGCTTGAGGTTGGCTGCGGCCGCCTGGTTCATCTTCAACAGCCGGCTGAGCGAATAGACGACATCTGCCGAGGTTACCGGATTGCCCGAGGCGAAATTGGCCTCGCGAAGATGGAAGGTGATGCCCTTGTCATCTATCTCCCAGCGCTCGGCAAGCTGCGGTGAAACCTTGCCCGAACCATCGACCGAAATAAGACGGTCATAGAGGTTGGACATGATTTCGTTGGCTTTTCCTTCGGTGGCCTGATGCGGATCAAGCGACAGCACCTGAGCCAGCGAGGTTCCGATGACAAGCTGGTCATTCGGTGTTTTGGCCACGGCTGGCGCTGCCTGCACCAGCATGGCGCCAAGGGCCGTGGTGAGTGCGAGACGGATCAATGATTTTCTCATACCTGCTCCTCCTACAGATCGGTAATTCACGTTTGGGAAAAAGCCCGCGACGCAGCGGGGCGTCGCGGGCCAGAACGGTCAAAGATGTTTGTTATCAAGCGCTTCTATCAAGGCGGCGATGTAGCCGTAGCAGAAGGCGAAAGCGACACCGACGGCATCGCGCCCGGCAATCGTCGGCACATGGTCTGGCATGATCATGTAGCGATAACCGAGTTCGTGATAGAGTTTCAGCGAACGCACCATGTCCATGTCGCCCTCATCGGGGAACGTCTCCATGAAGGAGAGTTTGCCGCCGCTGATATTGCGGAAGTGGACATTGAAGATCTTGTCGCGGCTGCCGAACCACCTGATGATGTCGTCGATTTCCTCGCGCGGATTGTCGAGCATCTCGCCGATCGACCCCTGGCAGAAATTCAGGCCATGATAGGGGCTCTCGCGCATCTGCACGAATTTCTTCAGCCCGTCGACCGTGCCGAGAACACGGGTAACGCCCCGGTAGCCCGGCGGCGTATAGGGATCATGCGGATGGCATGCCAGGCGCACGCGGTTGCTTTCGGCAACCGGCACTACACGCTCGAGGAAATAGTCGATGCGTTCCCAGTTCTCGTCTTCGGAAAGAACGCCCGCGAGACCCGGTGCCGCATCATGGTCCGCCTTGTCCCAGCGCCAGGCCTCATTGAGCGAGCCGCCACGGCCGCGCTCCATTTCGGTGCGCGGAATGCCGATGAGGTTGAGATTGTATTTCGCAGCAGGGATTCCGGCCCTGGCGATATTCTCTATCATTGTGCAGACGGCATCGATCTGCCGGTCGCGATCAGGGCCGGCAAGCAGGATATCGGGATACGACGCCTGTTCGATGGGCCGCGACGGCAGCGGCAATTGCACCATGTCGAGAACAAGGCCAAAGCTTTCGACCTTGTCACGGTGGCGCTCAAAGTCCTCGAAAGTCCAGCTCGCGGGCTTTCCGGGCGGATCCGCGTTGATATTTTTGACGCCGAGCTGCGCCCAAACCTTAAAATCCTCGTCATCGCGCGCAGCAACCTGGGTGCCGACATACATCGATTCTCTCCTCTCTCCATGCAAGTCATCATATGACATCGCATGAAATAAGATGAGTGTCGAGATGCTATTGCGCTTCTGACAGCAACCTGTATCGGCGCTGGCTCGCAAGCATATGTTCGCGCATGGCTTTTCGTGCCGCTTCCGGATCCTGCTCGACGATGGCGCGCAGAATTGCCTCGTGCTCGGCCTGCACTTTGCGAAGATAATTCGCATCGCCGGTTTCCGGCAGCGTCGGGAACTGCCCGCGCGGTATGGAGCGCGAGCCGAACTGACGCAGAGCCTCCAGATAAAAGCGGTTATTCGTGGCGATCGCGATGGCCGTGTGAAACTCGTAATCGGCATCGACGGTGGTTTCACGCGCATCGATGGCGCGGGCCATTTTCCGATGCGCCGCAGAGATTGCGGCCTCCTGCTGGGCGGTGCGGCGATAGGCGGCGATTGCCGCCGCCTCCCCTTCCGTCGCAAGCCGGAACTCCAGCATTTCCAGCGTTTCGGCAATGGTTCCGACTTCGGATTGCGTCAGTTTCACGCCGGCCCATTCGCTGGCATTGCTGACGAAAACACCCTTGCCCTGGATGGGAACGACATAGCCGGCGGAACGCAAATCCGCGATCGCCTCGCGAACCACGGTGCGGCTCACGCCGTAGCTGCGTTCAAGCTCCGGTTCGGTGGGAAGTTGATCACCGTTTTTCAGTTTTCCACTGCGAATTTCTGCGCTGAGATTATCGATGATCTGTTGTGCCCGCCTCTCCCGCGGCCTTGCTTTGTCGCCCATCATGCCACTCTTCCCTCTTGCAGAATGCGAATCCCTTCGCTACTCATATTATGACATAGCCGCACATCATATGTTTTCATGTTAGCTCAGGGAGGAGTTGGGATGAAGTACCATCAAGAGTTTTTGCAAAGAAGAATTGCGCGTCTGCCGCGAGCAGCGCGCAAGGCCTCGGCCGCTGACGGCGTTCTCACAGGGAAGTGCGGCCAGCAATGACGGAAATCTCACTGCGCGGGCTTGGACATCGTTTTCTGCAACTGATCGTCAGCCTTTTCATCCTGCTCTGCATCACCTTCATCATCGGCCGGGTTATGCCGAGTGATCCGGTCGGGGCAATCGTCGGTGAACTTGCCGATCCCAAGGCCTATGAGGCCATGCGAGCGCGGCTGGGGCTCGACCTGCCGCTTTACCAGCAATTCTTCATCTATCTGCGCGGGCTGCTGCATGGCGATTTCGGCATTGCAATCCTGACCGGCAACCCCGTTACCCGCGATCTGGCGCAGGCTTTCCCCGCCACTTTCGAACTCGCCACGCTGGCGATCATCATCTCGACGGTCGTCGGCGTCCCACTAGGTCTCGCCGCCGCCCTCTTCCGCGACACCTTCATCGACAAGTTCGCGCGCGTGTTTGCGCTGGTGGGACATTCGATACCGGTCTTCTGGTTCGGCATCGTCGGGCTGGTGATTTTCTACGCGAATCTCAACCTTGTCGCCGGCCCCGGCCGGGTCGATGTCTTTTACGAAGGTCTCGTTGAGCCTAAGACGGGATTGATGCTCGTCGACACCCTCCTTGCGGGCGAGACGGAAATCTTCTGGAACGCGCTTGGACACATCATCCTGCCGGCGATCATCCTCGCCTATATGGCCATGGCCTATATTACCCGCATGACGAGGGCCTTCACCCTCGAACAGCTCAGCCAGGATTATGTCATCGCGGCGCGGGCCAAGGGTGTCAGCCCCGCGCGCACCATCACCCGCCATGTGCTGCCCAACATCGCCGTGCAGCTCATCACCGTTCTGGCGATCTCCTATGGCAACCTGCTGGAAGGCGCCGTGGTCACGGAGATCGTCTTCTCCTGGCCAGGCATCGGCCAATATATGACGAATGCACTGCTCATCGGCGACATGAATGCGATTCTGGCCGCCACAATCGTCATCGGCTTCATTTTCATGTTGCTCAACTTCCTCGCCGATCTGGCCTACACCACGCTCGATCCCCGTACACGGGAGGCCGCACGATGACCGATATCGCGCACAACAATACCGTTGATCGTCCCAGCGCCCTGTCGCGCATCTCGACTACCACCGCGCGGACACTTCGAAAGCTCGCGGACGAACCGCTTGGAATGTTCGGCTTTGCCATTCTGGCCATTCTGGTTCTGGTCGCCATTTTCGCACCGCTCATTGCGCCTTACGATCCTGCGCGCCAGGCTCTGGAAAACGCGCTTCAGCCTCCCAGCTGGGCGCATCTCGCCGGAACCGACGAATTCGGCCGCGACATTTTCAGCCGCCTCGTATACGGCACCCGCATCACCATCCAGACCGTACTGTCGGTCTCGGTCATCGTCGGTCCTATCGGCCTTGCCATTGGCGTGATGGCCGGTTTCTTCGGCGGACGAACCGACGCGATCCTGATGCGCGCGACCGATATCGTCCTGTCCTTCCCCTCGCTCGTGCTGGCGCTTGCCTTTGCGGCCGCCATGGGCGCCGGCCTCGGTACGGCGATCATCGCGATCTCGCTGACGGCATGGCCGCCGATTGCGCGTCTTGCCCGTGCGGAAGCGCTTGTCGTGCGCAATACAGACTACGTCGCCGCCGCCCGTCTCTATGGCGCCTCGCCGCTGCGCATCCTGTTTCTGTACATTGCGCCGATGTGCATTCCCTCGGTCATCGTTCGCCTGACGCTGAACATGGCCGGCATCATCCTGACGGCCGCTTCACTCGGCTTCCTTGGTCTCGGAGCCCAGCCGCCGCTGCCGGAATGGGGCGCGATGATCTCCAGCGGCCGCAAGTTCATGCTCGACTACTGGTGGGTCGCCGTCATGCCCGGTATCGCCATCCTGCTGACGAGCCTTGCCTTCAACATCGCCGGCGATACGCTGCGCGACCTTCTGGATCCGCGTCATGCCCGTTCCTGATAGCTCCCCCATCCTTTCGGTCCGCGACCTCAATGTCCGTTTCGGCCGCAACACCATCCCGGCCGTGTCCAACGTCAATTTCGACGTCGGGCGCGAAAGGGTCGGCATCGTCGGTGAGTCCGGCTCGGGAAAATCCACCACCGGCCGGGCCGCCATGCGGCTCCTGCCGAAAAGCGCCACGGTGACAGCGGAGCGGATGGATTTCCTGTCCGAGCCGCTGCTCGAAAAATCCGAGCGGCAGATGGGCGCGATCCGCGGCAGCGAGATGGCGCTTATCATGCAGGACCCGCGTTATTCGCTGAACCCGGTGCTGCCCATCGGAAAGCAGGTGGCGGAGGCCGCCGAACTGCATCTGGCGCTGACCGGAAAGGCGGCCAGGAATGCAGCACGCGACATGTTGCTGCGCGTGCGCATCAACGATCCCGACCGCGTGATGGCGCTTTATCCGCACCAGATATCGGGCGGCATGGGCCAGCGCGTGATGATCGCCATGATGCTGCTCGCAAAGCCCAAGCTGGTCATTGCCGACGAACCGACCTCGGCCCTCGATGTCAGCGTTCGCAAGGATGTGCTTTTGCTTCTGGACGAGATGGTGCGGGAGAATAATTCCGGCCTGATCCTCATCAGCCATGACATCCGCATGGTCGCGGCCTTCTGCGAGCGCGTGCTGGTCATGTATGGCGGGCGCGTCGTGGAAACGCTGACGAAGCTGGAGGATGCGCAACATCCCTATACGCGGGGCCTGATCGCGGCGATGCCCGATCCCCGCAATCCGGTGCGGCGTCTTAAGGTGCTGGACCGTCAGGCCATCGATGCGGAGGTGATGCGATGATCACGGTAGACAAGCTCGACGTCGTCTATGGCGCAAAGGAAAACCGCAATCACGTCGTGCGCGGCGTCAGCCTCACGGTCAACAGGGGTGAAACGCTCGGCATCGTCGGCGAAAGCGGCTGCGGCAAGTCGACCTTGTTGCGGTCGCTGGCGGGGCTGGAGGCCGGCTGGACCGGCTCCATCAGCTTTAACGGTAAACCGGTCGGCAAGACCCGCAGTCGCGACGAACTGAAACTGGCGCAGATGGTGTTTCAGGACCCCTACGGTTCGCTGCACCCGCGCCACCGCATCGGCCGGGCTCTCGCCGAACCGATCCGCGCCATGGGACTTGGCGATGGCTGGTCGAAAGTGCCTGCCGCCCTGCAACAGGTGGGCTTGCCCGCACATTTCGCCGAGCGCTTCCCGCATGAACTTTCCGGCGGCCAGCGCCAGCGCGTGGCAATCGCCCGCGCGCTGATCCTCGAACCGCCGATCCTGCTGCTCGACGAGCCGACATCCGCGCTCGACGTCTCCATCCAGGCGGAAATCCTGAACCTGCTTGCCGACCAGCGCGAAGAACGCGACCTCACCTTCGTTCTCGTCAGCCACGACCTCGCGGTCATCGCCCATATGTGCGACCGGGTGCTGGTCATGCAGAACGGCGATTTTGTCGATGAGCTGACCAAGGCCGATCTTGAAGCAGGCGTTACCCATTCGGCCTATTCAGGCGAGCTGTTCGAAAGCAGTTTCCTGTAACGATCACCGCCCGACGGCAACACCGGGCGGCCCATCCACGGCCGCCCCGCCTTCTCCCGTGGCGCAATTTCGGGGATTTCGCCTGCCCGGCAGCGGCCAATCGCAGGCAGGGGACGGGCGACCTTTTGGGCCGACAAATCTCACCACCGACTGCGCGCAAACCACCGGAACAATGCGTTCAGCATTTGTTCTGGATTGCTGTTTGAGTCTTTGCTAATCATTGCGACGACAGGGCAGACAATGGCCGGACATTCCGACGACTGCCATCTCTGAACAAGAAGGTTCTCACCGGTGAGGACAGGCAGGTTATCTAAGGATTGCTGGCATGGCGGTTGCCTATCTGGAAAAGCTCAACGAACAGCAGCGCAGGGCGGTGGAGCATGGCGTTGGGCTGGCAGACGGGCACACGGCTGGGCCGCTGCTGATCATCGCCGGGGCCGGTTCGGGCAAGACCAATACGCTCGCCCACCGTGTTGCGCATCTGATTGTGAATGGCGCCGATCCCCGCCGCATCCTGCTGATGACGTTTTCCAGACGTGCCGCCACGGAAATGTCGCGACGGGTCGAGCGTATCTGCAAACACGTTATCGGGGCGAATTCGGCAATCATGACAGACGCGCTGGCCTGGTCCGGTACGTTTCACGGCATCGGCGCGCGCCTGTTGCGCATCTATGCCGAGCAGATCGGGCTTAACATCGATTTCACCATCCACGACCGCGAGGATAGCGCCGACCTGATGAACCTCGCACGGCATGAGCTGGGCTTTTCCAAAACCGAAAGCCGCTTTCCAACGAAGGGTACGTGTCTTGCGATCTATTCGCGCGTGGTGAATTCCCAGACGCCGCTCAAGGAGATATTGCGCCAGCATTATCCCTGGGTCGCCAACTGGGAGAGTGAACTGAAAGAGCTGTTTGCAGCCTATGTCGAGGCCAAGCAGGTCCAGAACGTGCTCGATTACGACGATCTTCTGCTCTACTGGGCCCAGATGGTCAGCGACCCCGTTCTTGCAGACGATATCGGCAACCGCTTCGACCATGTGATGGTCGACGAATATCAGGATACCAACCGGCTTCAGGCTTCGGTGCTGATGGCGCTCAAGCCCGGTGGCCGCGGGTTGACCGTGGTGGGTGACGATGCGCAATCGATCTATTCCTTTCGGGCGGCGACGGTGCGAAACATCCTCGATTTTCCGGCTTCCTTCAGCCCTGCCGCCGACATCATCACGCTTGACCGCAACTATCGCTCGACGCAGCCGATCCTGGCGGCCGCCAACGGCGTCATCGATCTGGCGCGCGAGCGGTTCACCAAGAACCTCTGGACCGAGCGGCAGTCGCTGGAGCGCCCGAAGCTTGTGACGGTGAAGGACGAGACCGAACAGGCGAATTTCATCATCGACCAGATTCTCGCCAACCGCGAAACCGGCATGACGCTGAAACAGCAGGCCGTGCTGTTCCGCACCTCCAGCCATAGCGGCCCGCTCGAGGTGGAACTGACCCGCCGCAACATCCCCTTCGTCAAATTCGGCGGCCTGAAATTCCTCGACAGCGCCCATGTGAAGGACATGCTGGCCGTGCTGCGTTTCGCGCAGAACCCGCGCGACCGCGTCGCCGGTTTTCGGCTGCTACATATGCTGCCCGGCATCGGCCCGAAGAAGGCCGGCAATATTCTCGATGCGATTGCGACAGACCCCGAGCCGCTGCTTGCCCTTGCCGAAATTCCGCCGCCGCCGAAGACCGGCGACGACTGGACGACCTTCACGCAAATGCTGGTGGGCCTGCGACAGGCGCCGAACGACTGGCCGGGCCAGATCGGGCAGGCGCGACTGTGGTACGAACCGCATCTGGAACGCATCCATGAGGATGCGGACACCCGCAAGGCCGATTTGCTCCAGCTCGAGCAGATCGCCGGCGGCTACCCCTCACGCGAGCGCTTCCTGACCGAGCTGACGCTCGATCCGCCCGACGCCACCAGCGATCAGGCCGGCGTGCCGCTGCTTGACGAGGATTATCTCAGCCTCTCCACCATCCATTCGGCAAAAGGCCAGGAATGGCGCTCCGTCTTCATTCTGAATGTGGTCGACGGCTGCATTCCCTCTGATCTCGGGGTCGGCACCACGCAGGAACTGGAGGAAGAACGCCGGCTGCTTTATGTCGCCATGACGCGCGCCAAGGACAGCCTGTCGCTGATCACGCCGCAACGTTTCTTCACCGGCGGGCAGAACCAGCAGGGCGACCGGCATGTTTACGCCGCAAGAACCCGCTTCATCCCGGCGACATTGCTGCAATTCTTTGAAACGGCAACCTGGCCACTGGTGTCGGCCGCCGCTTTGGAGCGCAGCGCGCAGCAGATCCGAATCGATGTGGGTGCGCGGATGCGGGCCATGTGGAAGTAAAAAGCGGAGCGTTCACCCCGCTCTCATGACTGGCGATGTCAGAACTTCACGCTGGCCGTCAGGCTGACATTGAAGGGCTCGCCTACGGCATTGGCATAGCTGGTGGAGCCGATGGACGAGGTGTAATAGGTCTTGTCGAAGATGTTCTTCAGATTGAGCTGCAGCGTCACCGGCTTTTCGAACTGAAGCGTGTAGGTGGCGAAGGCGTCGAAGACCGCATAGCCCGGCAGATTATAGGAATTGTCGTTGATGCCGGCGCGCTCACCCACCGCCCGCACACCGCCGCCGATGCGCAGCGTATTACCGTTCGGACCGACCTCGCCGACATCATAGGCAAGGAAGAGCGAGCCGGTGTGGCGCGCCACATTCGGCAGGCGCTTGCCGGCATAGGTGGGATCTTCGAGCACCAGCGCATCCGTATAGGCATAGCTTGCGATGAGATCGAGATCGTCGGTCAGGCTGCCGGCAATATCGACCTCCACACCGCGCGAACGGACGAGGCCGGCGGCCTTCACCGTGGAGACGCCGCCGACATCTTCCGAATAGGCGACATTGCGCTTGCGGGCATTGAACAGGGCGATATTGGCGTTCAGCCCGGCGAAAAGATCGAACTTCGCGCCCACTTCGTAGGAAATGCCCTCTTCCGGATCGAGCCCGCCATAATAGGCGCCGATGGATGATTGCGGACGGAAGGTCTTGGCCACATTGGCATAGAGCGAGGCATTCGGAGTGAGCTTGTAGACGAGGCCGGCATTGGGAATGAGCTCGCCGCCATGCTTCTCGGTATTGACGACGAAGGGACGGCCCTTGCCGGCATAGATGTCGTAATACTGGTAACGCAAACCGCCGACCGCGATCCATTGATCGTTAAGGTGCAGGGCGTCCTGCATATAGATCGAGGCGGTGGAGAGCTGTTCCGTCTGGTCGCTGTCGACCGCCCTTACCGTGGTGCAGACCGGCAGGCGGCCATAAACCGGATTGTTGATGTTGAAATTCGTGGAATTCGCGCATCGCAGCATGTCGGTGCGCAGGGTATCGCTGTAATCGTAAGACGCGCCGAACAGCAGATCGTTGCGCAGCCCGCCGATTTCGGCCTCGCCCGTCAGATCCGCCCGCAGCGCGTGATTGTAGATCGTCGAATATTGCGTCGCATCGGCCCGTCGCGTCACCTGCCCGGTGCGGGAATTATAACCCATCACGCGCGCCTGATTGTCCGAATATTCGTTGCGGCTATAGGCGTAATTCAGCGACAGCTTCCAGTCATCGGAGAGTTGGCGGTCTATGGCGATGCTCGCCAGATCGGATTTACCGTCGGTGATGTTATAAGCTTCATCGAGGCGCAGGCGGCGGCTGACATTGATCGCCTTGCCGGTCGCCGGATTGAAGATCGTGCCGCGATCGAACGGCACGCTGTAGTCCTCATGCATATAGGAAACCGTAATATCGGTGTCCTCGCCGCTCCATTTCAGCGAAGGTGCGATCAGCCAGTTCTTTTTCTCACCGAAATTACGCCAGTAATCGCTGTTTTCCCCTTCGCCGATCAGGCGATAGGAAAAATCCGTGCCCGCAATCGGGCCGGTGACATCGAAACCGCCCGATGTGCCATACTTGCCCGCCCCATAAGCGGAAAAGCGCGAATAGGCCTGCGCCGTGAACGTGTCTTCCGGCTTCTTCGTCACGACATTCACCATGCCGCCGGGATCGAGAATGCCGTAAAGCGTGGAGGCCGGGCCTTTCAGCACTTCCACCCGCTCGACCGTATCGTTGAAGGAATGCGGCAGCGCCGTCTTCAGCCCGTTGACGAGGATGGACCCGTCGCGATTATCGCCGAAACCACGGCGGATCACGGCATCCTGCGTACCGCCGAGCGTATTTGCCTGGGTGACGCCGCTGACATTGGCCAGCGCATCGTCCAGCGAGCGCGCCTGCTGATCGCGCAGCACCTCGGACGTCACCACATTGACAGATTGCGGAATATCGAGGAGCGGTGTTTCGGTGCGTGTCGCCGTGCCCGTCGTCACCGGCTGATAACCGCGCGCACCTTTTTTGACATCCGCATTGACGGTTATGGTTTCGAGCACGGTCGTCCCATCAGCATTTTTCTTCGGTGCTGCACCCTCCTGCGCATAAGCAGGCAGGGCGACCCCGGCCAGAAGAAACGCCAGCAGCGCCCGCGAGCGCACCCCAATGATCATCGAACCGTCATGCATCCTGTCTTGTCCCCGGCTGTCCCAAATCGTCATCGCGACGATGCACCGCTCTTTCAATTGATGAATGTAGTAGTCAACTTTATTTCCGCTTCAGCACGGCAAAACGTCGGTGCTGAAGGTCGCATTCGCGCTTCCTGGCGTGTCATTTCAGCCCATGACAGCCGCTTTTTGTTCAAATCGACCGGCAAAAACCGCTTTTTCGAACGCTATATACTTGACTACTACAGTCATCAATAATTCTGGTGGCAACGCATTCAGACGGTGACGAATTTGAACGACGGCATGAGACCCATAAGCACGGATACAGGCCTTGCGGCGCAGGCAATCGAGCTTGCCTATGGCGACACGCCGGTGCTTGCGGATATGTCCATCGATATCACGCCGAACCGCTTCACCGTTCTGCTTGGCCCGAACGGTTCTGGAAAATCCACACTTCTCTCCGCGCTTGCCCGCCTGCACCGGCCCGCGCGGGGCCATATTCTTCTCAACGGCAGCGATATCTTCCGCCACCCGACCAAGGAGGTGGCGAAGAAGCTCGGCATGCTGGCGCAGCAGAACCATACGCCGGAGGGGCTTTCGGTTTTCGATCTCGTCTCCCGCGGCCGTTACCCGCATCAGGGATTTCTGAAGCAATGGAGCGAGGAAGACGCCCGCGCAGTGGAAGAGGCGCTTTCGGTGACGGGAATGTCCGAGCTGGCGGAAAGAGCGGTCGACAGCCTTTCAGGCGGCCAGCGCCAGCGCGCCTGGATCGCCATGGCGCTGGCGCAGCAGACGGATATAATTCTTCTCGACGAGCCTACGACCTTTCTCGATCTGCACCACCAGATAGAGGTGCTGGACATGCTGGCCGGCCTCGTCACCCGCCACAACCGCACGATCGTGGCGGTGCTCCACGACATCAATCTTGCCCTGCAATATGCCGATCACCTGATTTTCCTGAAGGACGGGCGGCTGCGGCACCGGCTGGAAACAGCGGCGGCGTGCGATGCCGGCATCATTGCCGATGTCTTCGACATGGCAGTTGCCCAGCTCACACATCCGGTGACGGCGCGGCCGGTATTTCTTCCCCTGCCCGGACGGGCCAGCGCTGTATGATGCCCAACGGAACCAGCGGACGCACCCTTGCCCTTAGAGAGCGAGCCTATGGCCGCACGCTCGCGGCAGCACTTCTCCTGCTGCTCACCATGCTGCTTCTGGTGCTGGCGCATATGGCCACCGGCCCGCGCCCCATTGCGCCGAACGTTCTGCACGACCTGATATTCGCTTATGACGCCCGCAATTTCGACCAGCAGGTTTTGATGCGCCTGCGCCTGCCGCGTCTGCTGGCTGCGATGCAGGCCGGGGCCTGCCTTGGAACAGCGGGGCTTCTGCTGCAAACCCTGCTTCGAAATCCGCTCGGCGAGCCGCATATTCTGGGCTTGAATGCCGGGGCAAGCCTCGCTGTAGTTCTGGCGACAGTGCTGCCGCTCGGGTTGATCGCAACGCCGCTGTTCCGCCCATTGCTGGCGGCGACGGGCGCGGGCATCAGCTTCTCGCTCGTGCTTCTCCTTGCTTCCGCCGGGCGGCAGGGGCTGACGCCGGCAAAACTCGTCTTTTGCGGCATTGCGCTTTCCGCGCTTGCCGCAACCGTCACCTCCGCCATCCTCATTCTCAATGAGGAAACATTGCAGCAGATGCGTTTCTGGCTGGTGGGCGATACGGCCGGCGTTTCGATCACAACCATCGCCGCCGCCCTGCCCGCGGCCGCGATCGCGCTTATCCTAGCTTTCGCCGTCGCTCCCCGGCTCGATCTTCTGGGGCTGGGCGAGAGCGCTGCCGCAGCGCTCGGCGTGCCGATCCGTTCGACGCGGATTCTGGCGCTTGTCTCCATATCGTTGTTCTGCGGCGCGGCCATCGCCGTCGTCGGTCCCATCGGCTTCGTCGGCCTGGTGGTGCCGCCACTCGTCGCACGCCTGAAAACGGGTCGGCTTCTGCTTGCCATACCCATCGCTGCACTCGGCGGCGCGGTTTTGTTGATCGCCGCCGATCTCGCCGCCCGCCTCATTCTCCTGCCGAAAGAACTGCCCACCGGCGCGATGACCGGCCTTGTCGGCGCGCCGGTCTTTCTCTGGCTGGTGCGCAGGGTGCTGAAATGAACCGTTACCGGGTTCTCCGACTGGGGCGCTTTTCCGTCCGCGTCATGCCGTCGCGGCTCGCCATTCTGCTGGCGCTTTTCCTCTGCCTCATGCTTGTCGCCCTCTGGTCGCTCACCGCCGGGAGCCGGCATATTCCCACCTCCGCCCTGTGGTCGCTTTTCACCCCAGCCAATACCGATGCCGCCATGACCGACGCACTCGTGGTTCTCGACTTCCGGCTCTCGCGTCTGGCGCTTGCGATGGTGGCCGGCGCCATGCTCGGCATTGCCGGCGCCATCATGCAGGCTACGACCCGCAACGGCCTTGCCGATCCCGGCCTGCTCGGCGTGCGCGAAGGCGCATCCCTTGCCGTGTTGGGCTGCCTGTTCCTGCTGCCTTCCCTGCCGGTCATGTTGCGCCCCGTTGCAGGTATTGCCGGCGGCATGGCAAGTGCCATAATCGTTCTCACGCTCTCCGGCGCCACCTCGCGCCTGCGCTTCGTGCTGACCGGCATCGGCTTTTCATGGTTTTTATCAGCTTTGCTGCTTATCCTCATGGCATCGCTCGATATTCGCAATTTGCAGACAGCGATGATCTGGATGGCTGGCAACCTGCAGGGCGCAAGCTGGACCGCCGTTTCAATCCTCTCCGTCATCCTCGTCATTGCCCTGGGCCTGCTGCTGTTAACGGCGCGCGCCGCCGACGTACAGGCGCTGGGCGATCATGCGGCGACGGCGCTTGGCGTCCATAGCCGCCTCCTTTCGGTGCTTCATGTCACGCTTGCCGTCAGCCTCACCGCATCCTGCGTTTCATTCACCGGCAGCATCGGTTTTGTCGGCCTGATCGGGCCGCATATCGCCCGGCTTCTGTTACCCGGCGGCTCCTATCCCGGGCTTGTCTTGGGCGCTGGCCTGACTGGCGCAATTCTGGTCGCAGCGTCCGATACCATCGCCCGAACCGCCTTTTCACCGCTGGAGCTGCCAACCGGCCTCGTTCTTTCCACCGTCGGCGCACCCACGCTCCTCGCCCTTCTCTGGTTCCACCGGCATCGCCTATAGGTCCTCCATGCGCAAAACACTTCTCGCCCTTCTCCCGGCCGCCGCTTTTCTCCTCGGCACAGTCACCGCTCAAGCCGAGGAGACCAGCCGAAGCTTTACCGACGACCTCGGCCGCAGCGTTTCCATTCCGGCAAAGCCGAAACGTATCGTGACGCTGCACGATATCGACCTCACCATTCCGCTGATCGAGCTGGGCGTGACGCCTGTGGGCAGCCATGGCCGCATGGGGGCGGACGGCAAACCCTATCTGCGCTCCAGCGCCATTCTGACCGGTGTTGATTTCGACAATAGCGACATTGCCTATATCGGCTCCATCAATGCCGATCTGGAGGCGATCATCGCCCTCAAGCCCGATCTCATACTGACCGAACCGGATCGCCCCACCCCCGTTGAAAAACTGGCGCAGATCGCCCCCACCGTCGCCATCGACAATACCAAGGACGGCGCGCCGCATATTTACAAAGTACTGGCAGAGCTGACGGGTACGCAGGCGCGTCTTGCCGTGCTGGACCGGCGCTACCGCGCGCAGATCGAGGCGCTGAAGGCATCGGTCGATACCGGCGCCATCACCGTTTCGGTGTTCCAGCCGCTCAACGGCAAGATCAGCGTCTACCACACCTATCGCGCACTCGGGCGCGTGCTGCGGGACGCGGGGTTTCGTTTCCCCGCCATCATCGACGCCATTCCGGAAGGCGACCGTATCGAGATCAGCGCCGAACGCCTGCCGGAACTCGATGCCGATATCATCTTCGATCCCTATCGTTCCGATACCGGCGCTTCGCCGCAGGCGGAAATCGACATGATGGAAGCCGTGATGCCGGGTTTCTGCAATTTTCTTCAGGCCTGCCGCAACGGCCGTTACATCCTCCTGCCGCGCGAGGAAGCGATTTCCAACTCCTATGCCGCGCTCAGCCTCATGGTCTCCGCCGTCCAGTCCCATTTGACGGTGCGGCCAGCACACGAAAAGTGACGGCGACGATCACTAAGGACAAAAGCGCTTGCCTGCCGGCGTGGCGCGCTGCTAATTCGTGAAGAAGAGTAGAAAACTCAGCTTCACGGAAGAATTCATGCCGGCTGGCGAAACGCACATATCAAGGCTTCGGCGCACCGACCGCTTCGGCGAGCAGCTGCGCAAGCGCCGCGACCGCCTGTCGCCGGGCCTGCTTGCCGTTGCCGAATATATTGACGGCCACCGCCATGCCGTTCTCGCCAAATCGGCACTGGAAATCGGCTTCGAGACCAATACATCCGATGCGACCGTCATCCGCGCCATACAGGCGCTCGGCTTTCAGGGGCTGGTCGATCTCAAGGAAACGCTGGAGGCCTATCTGGGCGTGACGGATTCGCCCGTCGAAAAAATGGCGGCGACGACAAAATCCATATCCGGCAACTGCGATGCGGCAATAGATTTCGTGCTCGACAATCAGAAGAACACGCTGGAGATGCTTTCAAGCGCAGAAAACCGCGAAGCCATGGCGGCGGCCGTGCGGCTTCTCTCGCAAGCGCGCGGCATCGGCGTGCTCGGCATCGGCGCCTCCGGCATCATCGCCACCTATGCGGCAAGGCTATTCCAACGCTCAGGCGTGCATTCCTATGCGCTCAACGCCACCGGCATCGCACTTGCCGAACAGTTGCTCGAGCTTGAAAACGGCCACGTCCTCATCATGCTCCTGCACGGCCGCGCCCACCGCGAAGCCCAGACCGCCATAGCCGAAGCCGGTCGCCTCGACATCCCGATCATCATGCTGCTCGGCCAGGAAGACAGCGTGCTCAAAAAACACGCCAACGCCAGCCTCTTCCTGCCCCGCGCCAAAAACGAAGGCGTGGCGCTCCACGCCCCCACCTTCATCGCCATGGAAACCATGGCCCTGGCCCTCTCCGCCGCCTGCCCCGAGCGAAGCCTTGAGACGCTAGAGCGGCTGGTGGAACTGCGGACGTCGATCAGGCCGCATAAGCGGGTTTAGCTTTCTGGAACTCTTCCCCACCCCTATCCAGACGAAAAAGTAGGCGGTAATCAAACAAGCTTTCTGGATACTGTTCGATGGAGTTTCCGGCGCTCTTGTGTGGGCGATCAATAAAGCGTTATTGACTGTCCTTACCGATAAAGCCATATCACCCTGAGTAGGCAGACCAGACAGGATCCGCATAGTGCAACTAGAAGCATTCTCGATATCAGGCTTGAAAAAGATAACTCCGGCGCGTTTCGGCGACAGCAGGGGGTACTTCAGCGAGGTTTTCAAGAGGGATTGGTTTCGCGAAAATGTAGCGGATGTGGAGTTCGTGCAGGACAATGAATCCCTCTCCGCGCAGGCCGGAACCGTACGAGGGCTTCATTTCCAGACAGAGCCTTTTGCACAGGGCAAGCTCGTTCGCTGCATTCGGGGACGGCTGCTGGATGTCGCTGTCGATATCAGAACAGGTTCGCCCACCTTCGGACAATGGGCGGCTGTCGAGCTATCACCCGAAAATGGCGAGCAGCTATGGGTTCCGGCGGGATTTGCCCACGGCTTCATGACGCTCGTTGACAACACGGTCATCTCATACAAGGTGACGGCCCCTTACAGTGCAGCCAATGACCGCGGCGTCAAATGGGATGATCCCGCCATCGGCATCAACTGGCCGAAGCTGGAAGGCTGCGTCCTTTCCGACAAGGATGCAAAGCAGCCGCTTCTGTCGGAATTGCCTGAATATTTCACTTACCAAAACACTGGGAACTGATGATGCGCGTTCTAGTTACCGGCGGCGCCGGATTTATCGGCTCAGCCCTCGTACGTTATCTCGTTAGCGAGGTTGGCGCGGATGTTCTCACTGTCGACAAGCTGACATACGCAGGAAATCTGGCGTCCCTCAAGCCGATCGAAAATGCGCCGAACCACCGCTTTCTTCAGGCCGACATATGTGACCGAGCTGCCATGAATGAGGCATTCGCGGCATTTCAGCCGGACTACGTGATGCATCTGGCCGCTGAAAGCCATGTCGACCGCTCCATAACCGGCGCCGCCGATTTTATTCAAACCAATATCAACGGCACTTTCACGATGCTGGAGGCGGCGCGCCAATATTGGAGCGGCCTTGCGGAAGACGCCAAGGCGAATTTCCGCATGCTCCACGTGTCAACCGACGAGGTCTATGGCTCACTCGGGGACAACGGCCTGTTTGAAGAAACAACCCCCTACGACCCTTCATCGCCATACTCCGCCTCGAAAGCCGCAAGCGATCATCTTGCTACGGCCTGGCAGCGTACTTATGGGCTGCCGGTCGTCATTTCCAATTGCTCCAACAATTACGGACCATTCCATTTCCCGGAAAAACTAATTCCCCTGATCATTCTCAACGCGCTGGAAGGCAAGCCTCTGCCGGTCTATGGAAACGGCGCGAACATCCGCGACTGGCTTTATGTGGAGGATCATGCCCGCGCCCTGTGGCTCATCGTCCAGAAAGGTCTTGCCGGCGAGAAGTACAATGTCGGCGGCAGAAACGAGCAGAAGAACATCGATGTAGTCAACTGCATCTGCTCCATTCTCGATGAGTTGCGCCCACAATCTAAGCCCTATGCCGAGCTTATCAAATATGTGACGGATCGTCCCGGCCACGATGCTCGCTATGCCATCGATGCGACCAAGCTCGAAACCGAACTCGGCTGGAAAGCGCAGGAGAACTTCGCTACCGGTATCCGCAAGACGGTGGAATGGTATCTCGACAATGCGTGGTGGTGGCAGCCGCTTCGCGAGGGTGTTTACGCCGGAGAACGCCTCGGCGTTCTGACAAAGGGCTGAGCGAATGCGGCTGGCAGTTACGGGCAAAAATGGTCAGGTCGTCAGCGCCCTCCAGGCATTGGCGAGTGACGAGCTGGAAATCGTGGCTCTTGGTCGGCCGGAACTCGACCTTGCACAGCCTGAAACTGTTTTGAAGGCGCTACGCGAGGTAAAACCCGATGTCGTGGTATCGGCTGCAGCCTATACAGCCGTCGACAAGGCAGAAAGCGAGCAGGATATCGCTTTTGCCGTTAATCGGGATGGAGCAAGGGCTGTTGCACAAGCGGCAAGTGACATCGGCATTCCCGTCATTCATCTTTCTACGGATTATGTTTTCGACGGCACCAAGGACACCGCTTATGTCGAAAGTGATCCGACAGGCCCCACTTCCGTCTACGGCCGCTCGAAGCTCGAAGGCGAACGAGCCGTTTCGGAGGCCACCGACAATTATGTGGTTCTGCGGACCGCATGGGTCTATTCGGAGTATGGCAACAACTTCGTGAAGACCATGCTCCGGCTGAGCGAAAATCGCGACGAAATTAACGTCGTTGCCGACCAGTTCGGATGCCCTACTTCGGCCAACGATATCGCTGCCGCGGTCGTGACAATCGCCAGAAAGCTCGTGGAAGATGCCTCGGCCCCTCTTCGGGGGGTTTTTCATCTGTCTGGAACCGGTGAAACGAATTGGGCGAATTTCGCGAAACAGATATTGGCCCTTTCCTCGGAAAACGGCGGAAAGTCCATTGTCGTCAACGATATCACGACTGAGCAATACCCTACCCCGGCCCGGCGCCCGGCAAACTCGCGGCTTGATTGCAGCAAGCTGGAAGAGGTTTACGGCATAAAACTGCCGAGCTGGCAAACATCAACGCGCGCGGTAGTCACCGCTCTTGCGCAGAGCAAAAAGGAAATGCCATGAAGGGTATTATTCTGGCCGGAGGCAGCGGCACGCGCCTGCATCCGATGACATTGGCGGTCTCGAAGCAGATCCTGCCGGTCTACGACAAGCCGATGATCTACTACCCGCTGACCACGCTGATGTTGGCCGGCATTCGCGAGATTTTGATTATCTCGACACCCCATGACATGCCGCTTTTCCAGTCTCTTCTGGGTGATGGTTCAAAATGGGGTCTCTCCATTGAATATGCGGTCCAGCCGAGCCCGGATGGGCTGGCGCAGGCCTATATGATCGGCGCGGACTTCGTGGCGGGTTCGCCGTCCTGCCTTATCCTGGGTGACAACATATATTACGGCCATGGATTACCAGAACTTCTGCAGGCTGGTACAAGCGTTAACGACGGCGCTACGGTCTTCGCCTATCATGTGAACGATCCCGAACGTTATGGCGTGGTCGATTTCGATAGTGAAATGCGCGCCCTCTCCATCGAGGAAAAACCGGCGAAACCCAAATCCAACTGGGCGGTCACCGGTCTTTATTTTTACGATGCCGACGTGGTCGATATCGCCGCCAATCTCAAACCGTCCGCGCGCGGCGAATACGAGATTACGGATGTAAATCGAACCTATCTCGAGCGTGGCAAGCTGAAAGTATCCATCATGGGGCGCGGTTACGCGTGGCTTGATACTGGCACGCCAGAGAGTCTTCTTGAAGCCGGTGAATTCGTGCGGACGCTGGAGAAGCGACAGGGTTTCAAGATTGCATGCCCGGAAGAAATCGCCTTGAGCAAAGGCTTCATTTCTAAGGCGCAATTTGTCGAAATCGCCGAAAAAGCGGGCAAGGGCGATTATGGCGTTTACTTGCGTAAACTTGCGCATGTATGATCTGCTTTCGCTGCATCAAACCACTAGGAGGGCGCGCTCCCTACCCAACTCAACTGAGGTTGCATCAAGAGCATGAACGTCGACACATGCTTATCCAGATAAAGATCGCCAAAACGTTCGGACGCATTCCGTTCCGCCCGTTCTTTTTTGACTAAACGGCACTTTGAGATGGACTGTCAGATGCCTCAAGTGAAGAAAATTTCTCTTGAACCCGGATATTACAAACTCTCGTTTCAGAATGTTGATCCTGAAGTCCGAGCGATTGAACTTCTCGATACGGATGATGTTGAAAGGTGTTGCAGACTGGATTTAAGCAACGGCCAATTGCGCTACGCCCTGAATTTAAAGAAACCCGTCGAAGCCGCAAATGTTCGTTTTCTAGCTAACAAGCCCGTCGAAGAGGAAACAAGTATCGACTTTATACCTGTCTCCAAGAAATTCTTTTCACTACAAAAAGCTTGGGCAGCCATTCAGCGCCATAGACTTCAAAATTTCGGCCCCGGAGAGAAGCTTCTTTGTCTTTCTGGTGATCAACAGGCGGCGGAATCAGCGGCATTCGCCAATGTGGAATATCGCGCTCTGCGTTTATATGGGCTTGATGATTTATCGAAAGAGCACAACGGGTGGGATTGGTTAGATGCGGGATGGCCGCTAACAGGCTTTGCTGAAAACGCTCTGTCGCATCCACCTGTGCGGGCCTGTGTTTATGTTCATCTCCACTATATGGAAACATGGCCCGAAATTAAGTCCAACCTTCTTCAAAATGCGATGCACATGGACGTCGTCATCAGCGTGACGGCGGAAGATTTTAATTTTCAGGACGACGTGCTTACGGCATTTCCAAACGCCCGGATCATCCACATGGAAAATCGCGGCCGGGATGTCGGCCCGTTCATGGAGCTTTTGAAGCAGGGAGCTTTCGAGAACTACGACGCCGTTTGCAAAATTCACGGTAAGCTGTCCCGAAAGAATGGCAACGAAACTATCTCCGGACACCGAATTCGGCGATATACGCTTGCCTGTCTTTTAGCGGATGGTGCCGGCACACATATACTAAAGTGCTTTTCCGAAAATCCCGAACTGGGCCTCGTGGGCCCACGAAACTTGAGTTTGCCGCTTGGAGGTAAACCTGTATCGCAATACATAAAGAACGAATTGGGTCACATGCGCGAGGTATTTAAACGAGCGGATGTGACCTTCGACCCTCAGGACACGCAATTCTTTGTGGGAACGATGTTTTGGTTTCGCCCGGCAGCATTCAAGCTGCTCGACCGTGCCAATATAGGTATCAAAGATTTCCAGCCGGAAAACGGAGCCAAGAAGGGGACGCTCCAACATGGTTTGGAACGTACCTTTTCAGCTATTGTCAAGCAAGCAGGCTACAAAGTCGCAGCAACACAGCCAACACTGCGCAACGGAACAACATCGATGGTGGAGTTTATTTGAGAGTGCCAAATTTATCCGCGGCAGATGTAACTGTGATTTCGGTGTGCTATAGAAGCGAGGATGTTGTCCGCGAAATGATTGCGTCCGTTCCTGAGTTGACACCTGTCATACTCGTGGATAACGGCGGGAATAGTCGGCTCCATAATTTTCCTGAGAACCGCAACATACGTGTCATAAAACTTGATAAAAACGAAGGATTTGGGCGCGGATGCAATGCCGGCGCACAGGCCGCGACCACGCCTTGGTTATTGTTTCTAAATCCAGATGCAAGGTTAACCAAGGGCGCTATTGAGGCCTTGCTAATCGCAGCCGAACGCTACCCGGCTGCTTCTGCCTTCAATCCTCGAATTGCGAATAGTGACTCTACACCTTACTTTAAACGGCGCTCTTGGCTCCTAACACGCCGGCAATATATGCCCCGGGGTTGGCCTGCTCAAGACGGGCCTGTTTTTACATTGAGCGGAGCAGCGATTTTCGTTTCGAGAGCGATATTTGACGATTCCAAAGGATTCGACCCAAATATCTTCCTGTACCATGAGGATGATGATCTTTCGCTCAGGCTCGCGAAAATTGGGCCGCTTATGTTTATTCGGGATGCACTCATAGTGCATACTAGCGGACACTCGTCAGGTCGCTCACCCGAAATTGCTCGTTTCAAAGCTTACCATATGGCTAGATCGAGAATTTATACGGGAAAAAAGCACAAGCGACCTTTCCCGTTTTTGTCGACACTCTGCCAAGCCGTATTTTTGTTTCTTTCGCCTGCAATGCTTTTTTCACCTCGGCGTCGCGCTAAAGCCCTAGGATTCTTCCAGGGTATCATCAGCACATATCGCAAGGCGACATGAAGAAAATACCGCGCCTCCCTCAAAGCGTAGCAAAAAATAGAAGACAAGATAAGAGCGAATGTAGCGAGCGAAGAATATTGATGTTTACAAAACAAATTACGATATCAACAATAAACAAGCACTATTTTGTGGTAAAAACGCGAGGAGTCGGCCTATGCGCTGTAGAGATCGACGCGGGCGGAAAAAAAGAAGCATACTTACTGAATTTACAAAAAGAAAAATCGTATTTTGTGGTAAGAACTATCAATGGAAGCAATACGCTTAAATTTACGTCCACCTTTCCTATTGACGTATTTACTATACCGAGAAATAGGAAGCGCCGCCCGATCGGGATAAAGTTAAGAGAGATGTTCGACGACATACGGCGCAAACAAGGTACTTATTGGCCAGACGTCCGAACCTCTACGGGAGTGCAGCTACGTGAAATAACCTTCGGGCGATTTATGATCCAGGCGGCCTCCAATATAGAACGGTTGGCGTTTCATAACTTTCGACTGGCAAAAGGAGTTAATGGTTCTTTGCCATTCACCCCGGTAAAAGACAATTTCTTTTCCGCTGCCGTGCTAAAAGACCTCCTTGACGAAATTAATAGCGACGATGGCGAATTCGTTTTTCTGGCGAATGAAAAGAAATTTTCTGAAGCCAGCCGACCCGCGATTCAATATTTACTCGAGCAGCGTTTTGGTAAAGTCCACTCTCAACTAGGCCCCGCATGGAATTTTATGCGGAGCAATCCTGGAATTGGGCTTTTGACCTGGGACGTCGACGACAGTAGTCGAAGCGGAAAGAAAAACGAAAGAAAAACCAGGCGGCTCGCGCAACTCTTGAATCTCGATCTAGCAGAGATAGATAACCGCCCTTCCTTTCCGGCAGTGTGTCTAGTGCGCAAATCCGCGCTTATTTGGTTAAAAACTATGAATATCGAGTCTGCCGATGTCGATAGTGGCGTCTATGACGCCGACACATTACTTAAGCTCATGCCGGCCATCGTTGAGAAAGCAGGTTTCGCAAGAAGTTCCATACCTGTAAATGCTGGCGACCAAATTATTGGCCACTCCGTCGTGCAAGCCGAATGGGTGGAGCATCGCCCACTTGCAAATCCAGCGAACAAGAACTGCTGTCTATTCGTCGGACTGCTCCGAGAGGATGGTCGGTTCGCGCCTCACGCGCTGGCTTACATGCGGGCACTTAAGGAGCAGGGGTTTCACATTTATGGTCTTGGCGTGAGCCTCACGTCTCCAAAAGATGGCAAAGACCCTGGAGAGGAATTCTGTGATGGCTTTGCCGCTCGAGCAAATGACGGTCATGATTTCGCCCTCTGGGCAGCCGCGCTGCGGAAACGCCCCGAAATTTGGCAGGCAGAAACGCTACTTTTTGCCAATGACAGCATGATACCGAAACAGCCTTCCCTGAAGCCGCTTTTCAGCCAACTATCTGCCTCTCCTTACGATGTTACTGGATTGACTGATAGCACAATCGGCAGACGTCACCTGCAGAGCTATTTTATCCATCTCAACCAAAAAGCCTTGAAGTCTCAAACAGTCCGCAGATTCTGGGATTCAGTTCTCGCATGGCAAGATAAAAGCCGCATTATCGCTTTGTATGAAATTGGGATGACGAGCAAATTAATCCATGCGGGACTAAAATGTGGCCCTCTCTATGAAACTGACGGCAGCCGTGGGAATTGGCATCACAATCCTTCAATCCACTGTTGGAGAGAGTTAATCAAAAGAGGATTTCCTTTTGTAAAAACTCAAATTATCAAGGATGCAACTGCTGACGGGAGTATACCGGAAGTCGTCAATTTTCTCATTGAAGAAGGTTTCCAGCAAAATCTTATACCTGGTCAGAAATAGTCCGCGATAGAGAAATCATCACGCATTTTTTGATTTGATCACGGGTCAACAGCGACCGTCTCGAAGGCCAGCACGTCAAATGCTGGCCCGCATTCCTACATTCAGACAAATAACAAGTCCGTAAAAGAGTCGTGATGCTCCCCCACTTTCTCATACAGGCCGTCAAGCGCCTGGGCATTGAGAGGGAGAAAACGATTCTCAGTTTCGGAAAGAACAGCAAACTCCGAATATATGCCGGAACACACTATATCGCGAAAAACCTTATAGGTTTCCAATCTCTTCATGGCGTAAGGCCAAAACTCCGCAACGAGTGGGGGCGACTTCGATAAAATCTGCGTTGCGCCGCTAAGGATCAAACCTTCATACCCCTGAACATCCATGAATATAAACGTTGAGTTATCCTCAAAACTCTCTCTGAAATCGTCCAAAGGACTTATTTTTACAGATTGCTTTTGCCTGGATGACTCGCCCATCGCATCATCCTCCAGCAAGAGGCCAGCTATTCGATAGTCACCAGTATTTCCCTGCGACATCGTTAGTTCCACCGATCCGCGAAAATCACCGAGCGCCGTATTGTGGCACTGAATACGCTCATCGACTCCATTCAAAATCGTGTTAGCTCGAAGCAGCTTGAAAAGTTGATTTTCCGGCTCAAATGCCACAGCTTTTTTAACAAAATTACGTGTAAGAGCTGGAATGCATATTGATCCAATATTGGCACCAATGTCCCACAGGACATCGCAATTCCTACCCTTCGCGTCGCGAAGAAGCGAAACTGCATCAGCGAACTTCGAAAAATCGCTTTCGCCTTGCATGAACAGAGGATAGCCGACAGCCATGTCACCCGTGACTACGACATAGGTTTCTTTCCCTTGGGCGATCATAAATTTCTGGTCTTCGAAATAGAAGAAGCCAGCCTTCGTCGCTTCATTCGACTGTCTCTTTTCGAACAAGGTTCTGAGATTAAAACGATCTGCCTTGTCCTCTTCGGTCAACATTACCACCTCCATCTGTATGTCCCGCTCAAAATCACGGGCGTCACCTAAAACGACCAATTCAAAAAAAGCGGCAAGGTCAGCGGCCGTGGCGCGGCTAGGTAAATGACACTCTTGGAGAGCGAAGGCAAGTTGCCCCGGCAGGTACTGTGTGCCCCATCATTTTCCACGGATCGAAGGCAGAGCTAATTTCAAGCGCGTTAGTTTAGCATCTCAGCGCCTACTTAAAAAAGCTGTTGCATGATAAGCGAGGATTTGTAACGGTTTGCGCCACTGTGCCGACTAAGATACCGACATTGGGAAGGATGCTGCGAAAACATGCCAAGGGAATTTAATGACCTACTAGAGGAGGTCGGGCGTCTTGATCGTCTGGTTTCAGAACTCGGGAATGATGCCGATGCTACTTTGGCGCTCCAGACAAAATTGAGTGAAATTCGTTCTACGATTTCCGAATTCGTAACGAAAACCAACATCCAAAACAGCAGCGATGTCGATAAGATAAAAACCGAGCTCGAATGGCATGCTTTTTCGGTCCGTCAGCTGATTATGCAGCGAAAAAGGCTGTTTAAGATATTTGAGCTTGCGAGTCGCTCGCTCCATCACGCAAGTGCAAGCTTTGTTGCGGATTTGCTATGTTCCGTTGAGAATACAGAAACACAGTTTTATCAGGATATTTTCTGCCTTCTTCTCAGTGGCGGAAAAAGAGATGGTTATTTTGTCGAGTTCGGCGCCTGTGATGGTCTGGCTATAAGCAATACTCTATTGCTCGAGCGTCAGTTCGGTTGGAAAGGTATTCTCGCGGAACCTGCCACAACGTGGCACGAATCCTTGTTCAAAAATCGGACGTCGATCATCGATACCCGTTGTGTATGGAGTAGAAGCAACGAGGTGCTGAACTTTACAGAAACAGAAGACGCACTTGAGTCATCAGCTGTCCTGGAAGAAGGCGAGCAGCAAGTCCGCTCCTCATATGATGTGAATACTATTTCGCTTGAGGATCTCCTGTCCGAGCATAAAGCGCCATCGACAATAGACTATTTGTCTATGGACGTGGAGGGATCCGAAGCCGTCATACTTGAAAGCTTCCCCTTCTCAAATTATCGCTTCGAGTTCATTAGCCTAGAGCACAGAAAGGACACGGAAGAGGCTCATTTGATAGACCTGATGGGACGCAACGGTTACCGTCAGGTCCTGCGTGAGTTTTCTGGGGTCGATGGCTTCTATGTTCCCGAGGACAAGGCCGCCAAGCTGAATCTGAATTAATAACGAATGGCAGGTGGCCTCGCCGGTGTTTACCTGGCGAGGCCGTTGTTCGTTACCAATTCTGCCGTGAATTCAAGCGCTGCTCATATGCCAGTTTCAATGCATTGCCATCTTGATAGTCCATAAAAACCAAGGCCGTTCGTTCCAGAACCTGAGAGTTCATTGCTTCTCCAAGTCGCCGAACAGGAACAATTCTAAAGATGTTTTCGAGACCCGTGAATTCCAGGCCGTTAAACGTCGAAGCGCCGCTTTGTTTTACCGTATGACGCAAAATCCGCCGCCGCATTGGCGGAGAGTCATCCACAGCTTCTCCAACAAACGCAGCAGCGTAATTCGAAGCAAACGGAAATCCGCTACTATATTCTACCAGCATCGAATAGAGATCACCTGGGCATCGACGGGTTGCTTCAACGATAGCGATTCTCGAATTACCACAAATATACTGGACGTGGAGCAGCCCATCGCACAAATCCAGATGGCGAGCGAGTTTTTCCACTGACATCTGAAGCTCCACGCGTTCGGGAGCATCCCTTTCATCCATCAGATAGCTCGTGTCAACCGCGAAAGGATCGTAACGGGACCCCTCTCGGACTGAAAAAGCTACGCGTACCCTGCCTGACTTCAAAAAAGCACTGTAACTGCGCAACTCGCCTTCCACGAATTCCTCGCAGATGATGTTCCCGACCGGACTATGTTTGCGCGCGTTTTCAATCGCGATCGCGCTCGCCACAACATCATCTGCAGCAAAAACGCTCACACCTCGACCGCTAAAGCTGTCCACGGGTTTGCAAATGATTTTTCCAGACGACGGTAGCGATGCGGGCGAAAAAACGCGAGGCGCCGGCAAGTCAAGTTCCTCACATGTTTTTCGGAATAACTGCTTATTGTTCAACGTCTGATCAGTTTCATGCGATAATTTATAAAAATTATGAAAATTCAATCGCACAAACGTATCCATGGAGACGTCAGTGCATCCGGGAATAACGGCGTCAAAAAGCCTCTTTGACAAAACAGATGCAACAAAATTCGCATCCCCGTAGTTGCCTTCAATCCAACGTTCCGGTGCCGCCAGCACGAGCGGATCATACGCCCTGTTTCCCATGGTCCAAACCTCCATTCCCTTGGCAATAAGCCAACTATGGATCGGAACAGCCGCAAATGCGGTATCAAGCAACAGAACCCTTTTAGTCACGTTTATCTCCAGCCTGGTGTCATACACACAACGAATGGATGACATATGTTTATTGACAGGCAGCTAATGCCACAAATATATCAATCACGGAAGAACCAGCAGCGGTTGATACTGAGGAAGTTAACTGGTATCTCACGGTTGAATTTTATATTGATGGCGCAAATTTGCATGTAGAGGGTGGTATAACTTGAAGTTTCGGTTAGTTAAGCAGCTATCTAAGCGCTTTCGAATGTCAAGAGATGCGAATTTTATTCGGAACGCTTTTGACACAAGTTACTATCTTAATACAAATCGCGATTTGCGAAATGGAAACATTGACCCGGTACTGCACTATATAAAGTATGGCTGGAAGGAAGGGCGGGACCCTACACCGGATTTTAGTACCAATGGTTACCTCATGCAGAATCCTGACGTCTTCCAGTCAGGCATTAACCCTTTCGTACATTATTTAAAATATGGAAGACAGGAAGGACGATTACTTAAGGCATCGTCCGGTGTTCCTGATCTACCTTTCTCAGGAGATTCGTTTGTCGCTCGTGCTGCTCACTATGTACAGGACCAGAACTTCCCGTTAGAGGCAGAGAAGGCAGAGAATATTCTCGTTATACTCGTTCCCGAGCACAACGAGATGAGCGGAGGAATATATTCCTTCTTCTCTATTGCAAAATCTGCTTATAATCTCCGTCATAAGCACGACTATTTTGTGCTGGTTATGACCAGACCAAATACGATGGATTTGACGTACAACAGGCAGCGTAATTTTCGCAATAGCGAAGATGTTTTTCGTTTTAACCAAATTACACGCTGTAAGGCGGCTAAAACAATCTATCTACAAATTCCTGAATATGCATCCGTCGATTTCGTCAAGAACCTTGGGCCGGAGCAGCTGGCCTATCTGAAATCAAGAGAAAAATTCTTTGTAAATATACTCAATCAAAAAACAGATATAATGCCCGAAAAGGAGGAGTTCGAAGACCTTCGCGCGATATCAACGGAAATTACGCAATCCGTCGCCCATCACGCATATTTCGGTCAGCAGTTTGCTGAACGGTATAATTTGCCGACACTTCTTCTTCCGGCCTATACGGACCTCAGCAACTATGAGCCGATAGACTATGAGGAAAAAGAGAAGCTCATCATATACTCACCGGACGACGCTCCATATAAGAGTGCAGTGCTGGAGAAGCTTCAACAGGAGCTCCCTGACTACACGCTACGGGAAATTCGCGGAATCACCTTCGATCGGTTTATGGACCTCGCAACGCGTTGCAGGTTTTCGATAACTTTTGGAGAAGGATTTGACGGCTACCTCGCTCAGCCTATCCATCAAGGCGGCGTGGGTTTTGCGGTTTATAATGATGAATTTTTCCCAACGAAGGAACTTTTACAGTTCGACAATATTTTCGCTTCATCCGATGAAATGATAAACGGGATAAGCCGGCGCATACGCGCTTTGGAAAGCGAGCCTCAGTTTTATCAAAAAACGAATATGCGTATGATTGAACTGTATGACAAACTGTATTCGCGAGCGGATTACATTCGCAGAATAGAAATGCTGATCAACAGAGATTTTGAATTGCGCCCGCTATCGGCCTTTACAGAAGCGGCGTCCATCAGGCTCTGATCATCATCTCAAGGACTAACATAGGAATTTGGGGAATAATATTGAGCGCGGTAAAACCGAACAAAATCCTTCTGTCCGGCCCTGGTTTGATCGGGAAACGGCACGTGGAACTTTTGGAGCAATCGAAAAACAGCGAGCTTGTTGCGATTGTTGCGCCGAACCACGATCATAACGCTGTGTTTTGCAGCGAACACGGCGTTCCGATGTTCAACAGCATTGAAGAAGCGCTCGGTGCTATGGAAATCGATGGAGTCATAATCGCCTCTCCAAATGCCGTCCACACTGAGCAGGCGCTCTGCTGCATCGAGCGAGGCATTCCGGTCTTCGTTGAAAAACCACTGGCGGTAACGCTCCAGGAAGGTACCCAGATTTGCGCGGCCGCGAAGCGACATAATGTTCCGGTGCTGGTGGGCCACCACAGAACCTATAGTAGCTACCTTTCCGCTGCTAAAGAGTTCATAAATTCCGATTCGTTCGGTGATCTTGTTGCCGTGCGAGGTTCCGCGCTTTTCAGGAAACCCGAGCATTATTTTGACGAAGGCCCCTGGCGTTCCCTCCCTGGGGGAGGACCAATCCTTATCAATCTCATTCATGATATCGGCATTTTGCGATATCTTTGCGGCGAAATCGCATCGGTTTCAGCTTATGCCAGCAATGAGCGTCGCAAGTTCGCGGTCGAGGACACCGTGGCAGTTACCATTGTCTTTGAGAATGGCGCTCTGGGAACGTTTATATTGTCCGATATCGCAGCAAGTAACAGAAGCTGGGAGATGACGAGCGGCGAGAATAAAGCATATCCTCGCTTTGATGACGCAGACTGTTACCATTTCGCGGGAACACGCGGGTCGCTGGATTTCCCGACAATGCGGGCTCGCACCTATAACAAGAGCGATATTCCCTCATGGTGGAAACCGTTCGACACAGAAGTGTTGGACACACCTAGTGTGGATCCCCTGGCAGAGCAGCTCGCACATTTTGAAGATGTGATCGCTGGCAAGTCCCGGCCTCTCGTATCAGCCGAAGACGGCCTGGCAAATATGCGCGTCCTTGAAGCGGTTATACTTGCTAGCAAAACGGGCTCCGTGGTTAATATCGAAAGCGTACCATTGGATACCAAGAGTTGATTTAGACAAGATTCGCATACTCGACGACCGCGAAATCTTAATACGCAGGACTAAAGTCATGAATTCGATCTCCTCCATTGACCAAAAGAGCGTCGCAGAGCCTCTCTTCGTCAGCAAGCCGCTGCTGCCTGACCTCAACCAAGTCAATGAATATATGGCCCGAATTTGGGCCTCCGGACATGTCACCAATCATGGTCCGTTGAGCCTGCAACTTGAGGATCGGCTGGCACAGTTCCTAGAAGCACCCACCGCGATGCTCTTCAATAACGGTACGTCCGGAATATTGGTTGCCCTCAAACACTTTAATTTGCCGGCAGGTAGTGAAGTTATCACGACCCCCATGACTTTTGCTGCCACCGCTCATTCGATCGCATGGAATAACTTGCGACCTGTATTTGCTGATATCAGGGAATCTGACCTCACGATTGATCCGGCCGCAGTGGAAGCCGCAGTCACCCCGAATACATCCGCTATTCTCGCCGTACATTCCTACGGCTGCATCTGCGATCATGATGCTTTGCAGGCGATCGCGAAAAAGCACAATCTGAAATTGATATACGATGCTGCACACGCATTCGGATCACGCCTTGACGGGCGTTCGGTCGCGACCCTAGGCGACGCCTCAATTTTCTCGTTCCATGCCACGAAGCTATACAACACTATTGAAGGCGGGCTCGTAACTACTCCAGATCCGGCGGATCGGGAAAGCATTTATTTGCTGCGGAACTTCGGTATAAAAAATGAAGAAGAGGTCGTATCCATAGGCCTCAACGGAAAAATGAATGAAATGCAGGCTGCGATCGGCCTGCTTAATCTTGAGATTTTTGAACGGGAAAGAACAGCACGATCCACTTTGAGAAGGAAGTATAAAGAGCTTTTGTCCGGTTTGGATGGCGTTCTGGTTCAAGACGTTGGACAAAATGCAACCCAGTCGGAACAATATTTCCTGGTCAGGATCGCTGCTGAGAAATTCGGTCGTCACAGGGATGATATTAAGAAAGAGCTGGACTCGTATAAGATACATTGCCGCAAATACTTCTACCCTCTTTGCACCGATTACGTGCCTTACCGCGATAGCTCAATCATTACGACAAGGCATGTGCCTTACGCAGAGACAGCTAAGCAGCAAGTTCTTTGCTTGCCTTTCCACTCTTCAGTAAGCGATAGTCATCTCAGAATAATGGAAGATGTTTTCCGCCGGTGATTTTAGCTTCGAGGCACCGCGTGGATTTGGAGGTTTGCGGTAGAGTTTCCCGCGATCACTATCAATTCTTCCAGAAGAAATTCGGAAATCAAGTCACTCGCCCAAATGGATTTTTAGTAAGCACCTATGTAGACGTTTTTCACCACCGGGCTACTTAGAGAAGTAATGACGATCCATTTTCAAAATTGCTCTGATGCCCAATAATTCAATTATTGGGCATCAGAATACAAATAGTAACTTGGTGGATATATCAGTTTAAACTGCGAAAATCACCGACTCATCACCATGCGTGGTACTATGTCCGAAAAATATACGGTAGTCGTCTCGGATACCTTTTAGCAATCTCGGAACCTCGTAAAAATCAGAAAGCCCGTGATAAACACAAATTGCCATTTTGGGCTTGAATTTCTCAATCGTGGCAGTTGCACCCTTTAGGGCCTCCATCTCGGCGCCCTCAATGTCCATTTTGATGAGATTTACCCGAGGCAAGCCGCTATTGGCGACGAAGTCGTCCAATTTTATCGATTGTACTTTCTCGGCGCCTTCAATGTCTCCAAGATGGACCTGAGTAGCAGGACCTCTTCCCGTAATCGACATAGTTAAATCCGATTGCGAGTAGACAGGACGCTCAATCAGACAAATCCGGTTAACGAGATTAACATTCTCGTGGACATTTGACCGATAGACAGCTGTATTCTCAGGCATGAACTCAAAGCTGTAGACGCGTCCCTCCGGCCCGACATCATGAGCAAAATTCAATGTTGTTCCGCCATAGCAAGCACCACAATCCAGAACGTAATCTCCTTGTTCCGCCGTGAAAACTCTGTGATATCCTCGATAAGAATACTGCGGGTAAACAAATTCGTTAAAGATGCCAAAGGCCTCACTGAAAACGCTCAGATCCTTCCCTATCGTACGAAGATGGAAGCGTTTCATCCCCTTCTCCTTGACATGGTCAGGGACGTCGAGGTCAGACGCAAGATTTTCGAGTTCATCCACTGCTTTGACAAATTCTAGATTATCTAGCGGGAGCTTCACGTAGTTCCAGCCAATGGCCCTATAGGCCACCACCGATATAAGCAGGTCTCGGGAATCCCTGTCATCTAGCGTTTCATATAGCCATTCCCACTTATCGATTTGTGGCTCAATCATGCCAAGAGCATATTTTTTTAAAACCTGAATGTTAGAAGTAACGTCGCTATTGTGCCTGTAAGGTTCCGGCGCCATGCCAGCGGCTTTTCGAGGGTCCACCTGCCCCCTGGGATTCGCCAATGCATCCTCCACAAATTTCGTGAAGTCATGAATGAACGTACTACGTCCAGCCTCCCTGGGGAAATTGTGAAAATTCGTTTCGTATACCCGATGAGGATTGCGCATCCCGTTTAGTCCTCCCAACAAATATGCCTTATTCGTATATTAGGAAAACCCTTTCCGACAACCGCATATTGCTTTGATTGAAAAAACAATTTGCGACTGCAGATTTCTCTATCACCAAAGGTGCATGTCTCCGGCCGATTTCCCCTAAGGTTTCCCAACACCTCCAAGCAAAATATTGACAGCCTGTCCCCACCGCACTATTTGCTAGCCGCGACGAGAGAAAACGCGATGCGGATGAACTCAAGATGAAAGCCCGTGTGGCACCGCAATAAGAGGTATGTATATTAACTAGCGAGTGAGGGCAGCGAAAATCGCACCTCTTGATGGCGGTATATGCATCGTCGGGCTATCACAAGCGTCGACCCTAAATAAGGATTTTTCCGTGATCGGATCGTTTTTGTCGCCGAACGACAAGAAGTTGCTGGCGCGACTATTTAAAGAGAATTTTAAAAAACATGTTGGCTGGTATTCTGTCGCCATCGCCGCAATGTTGGTGGTCGCGCTAACGACATCGCTCAGCGCTTGGATCATGCGCGATATTGTGAACAGCGTTTATCTGAAACGCGGATTCGACGTTGTGCTGGAGATAGCGTTTGCCGTTGCGATGATTTTCATCGTCAAAGGCTTCGCCACCTTTGTTCAAAGCTTTTATTTGAGCAAAGCAGGCAACAGCATTGTTGCCGAACAACAGCGCAAAATATACGATCGCTTATTGAAGCAAGGCGTGTCTTTTTTCCAGAACATGCCCTCTTCCGAGTTGCTTGTGCGCGTAACCTATAACGCTCAAGCAGCCCGCAGCGTGATTGATACGATCGTCACGTCTTTTGTAAGAGATCTGTTTTCCCTTTTAGGGCTGATCATTGTCATGTTCGCTCAGAATTTCCTTTTGAGTGCGATCTCCATGATCGTAGGTCCGCTCGCCATTTTCAGCGTCCGTTTGGTGTTGCGGCGCGTACGCAAAATCATGGAGGCCGAGCTGGCTTCTATCGGCGAAATCGTCAATGTCGTACAGGAAACGAGCATCGGCGTTCGGGTCATAAAGGCGTTCTCACTCGAAAATCTGATGCGCCAACGTATGAATAAGGCCGTTTCGGATGTGGAGCAGCGATCGAATGGTATTGCCAAACTCGAAGCCGCAACAAGTCCAATCATGGAAACTTTGTCCGGCCTTGCAATCGCTGTTGTGATTGCAGTTTCTGGCTATACCGTCCTGGAGAAGGGTGGCTCTCCCGGCGACCTAATGGCGTTTATCACGGCGCTGCTTTTAGCCTATGAGCCAGCAAAGCGCTTGGCGCGCATGCGTGTACAGATTGAAAGCGGCATGATCGGCGTACGTATGATGTTCGAGGTTCTGGATGCTCCGCTGACACTTGCCGAGAAAAAGGATGCCGTCCCTCTTATCAAGGCGAGCGGTGACGTGGAACTGAAGAATGTCAGCTTCGAGTACGTTTCGGGTCAGCCAGTTCTGAAGGACGTCAGCGTTCTGTTCGAAGGCGGCAAGATGACAGCACTGGTGGGGCCCTCTGGCAGCGGCAAATCGACCATCATCAATCTCATGATGCGCCTTTACGATCCGCAGAACGGCTCCGTTGAAATCAATGGCATGGACCTGCGCGATGTTTCATTTGCCAGCCTTCGTGAACATGTTTCTTATGTCGGCCAGGAGACATTCCTCTTCTCAGGAACCATTAAGCACAATATCTCCGTCGGCCGCGACAATGCGACTGACGAGGAAATCGTTGCTGCCGCAAAGGCCGCCAATGCGCATGATTTTGTCATGAAGATGCCGCATGGGTACGACACGAAACTCGGTGAGAACGGCTCGGGCCTCTCAGGTGGCCAACGCCAGCGTATCGCCATTGCGCGCGCGATGCTCAGAGATGCAGATATTCTGATCCTCGATGAAGCAACGAGTGCGCTTGATTCGGAATCCGAGTCGCTGGTGCGCGATGCGCTGGAGCGTCTGACACTCAACAAGACCTCCATCGTCATCGCCCATCGCCTCTCAACCATTAACCGCGCCGACAAGATCGTCGTGATGGATAATGGCGAAGTGGCCGAACAAGGCAGTCGCCGCGAATTGCTGGCCAATGACGGTCTTTACAAGCGCCTTCACAGCATTCAGTTCGATGCGGACGTCGCCTGATCAGCGAATGAATTCGGGCGGCAATGCCGCCCGAATTGACTTTTTGCCCTCCTAAAGCGCAAGCGGATTTGGAAGCAGTGTCGCCGCTAAGCGGTTTCCAAATCACGCATGTCCCACCTCGAAAGTGGCCAATCTCCGACATGCCTTAACCGGCCATCCCTATCAGATCACAGGAAGGCTGATTGGCCGATCGCATCCTTTTCTCCGTGACAAGAGGGGGCAGCTTTTCCGCTGCCGTGCTCCAGAATCCCAACCCAAAATCGGAACCGTACCCGGCATTGATGGCCTTGGCAGCGAGCGCCAAATCGTGACAACGTTTTGGCGTTCGAGAACAACGGAGATCATGGACGCAATGGTGGCAATCGAAAAACTGGCGAAAAGCTTAATCACAGCGAGCCGCGAGGGGGCGAAGATTTCTCTGGCGGCGGTGCAGGCGGAGGGTCTCATTCCTGCTACGCTTGGAGAGGCTATGGCGGTCCAGCGGGCTTTTGCTGAAAGCCGGGCAGAACCGGTTGCCGGCTGGAAACTTGCTATCCGCGCGGGTGGCGAGGCCATAGGGGCGCCCATGTTCGATTGTGTGCGGGTCGATGAAGCCAATGCCGCTTCTTTTCCGCATGACGGCACCGAAGGCATCGAGGTTGAGATCTGCTTTACGCTTTCGGCGGATATTCCCGCGGCGGCGGGACCGCTGACCAGGGAGGACCTCATAGGATTTATCGACAAGGTCCACCTTGGTGCTGAACTTCTCCGCTACAGGCTGGTGGAGAAAAATCAGGTGCCGTTTCCGCTTTTTCTCGCGGATCGCCTCGCCAACCACGGTTTCGTCATCGGCCCGGAAGTCGATAAGCACATCGTGGATGTCTTTGCCGGAAATGGCGAGAACCTGCCGCAGCTTACCGTTACCGAGGGGTCGGTATCGCTGTTCGATGCCAGGGTAAAACATCCGAATAGTGATCCGCTCGCGCCGCTGGTCGCCTTTGCCAATGCGGCATTCAACACCGGCGAGATGCTTAAGGCGGGCAATGTCGTGACGACTGGCAGCCTTTGCGGCGCGATACCGAGCACACTTGCCGGCGAGACGCACCTAGCGCTGAAATCGGTTGGCGCCTTCACGCTGTCCGGTCCGAGACCATAGGCGTCCGGTCCGCCGGACGCTCTTTTTTTTCAGCCTCCTGCCGTCTTCATCCCCGCCGCGACTTCCGATGCCATCGGAAAGTCATTTCACTCGCCCGTGCTCGCCGAGAAAATCGAGCAGGGCCCGGATGCGGGCGGGAAGCGGCCCGCGCTGGCCGACATAAACGGCATGAAACATCTCCGTCTCACCCGTATCGAGGTGATCGAGGACCGGTATGAGCCGGCCGGCGGCGATATCCTCCCGCACGGTGAAGGCGGCAAGGCGAACCAGCCCGACACCGGCAAGGGCAAGACGGCGAAGGCCTTCGCCGTCGCTGACCTGCACGCGCCCCGTCGCCGGAATGACGACGGTCTTTCCGGCATCCCGCAACGGCCATCCATCGACTGACCGGGCGTAACCGAATCCGAGCCGATTGTGATGTTCCAGATCTGCGATGGTTTGCGGCACGCCGCAGCGCTCCAGATAATCCGGGGCGGCAGCAATGATCATCCGTGTCTCACCGAGTTTCCGGGCAACGAGAGTTGAGCTTTTGAGCGGCCCGGCGCGCACCGCGACATCCATGCGTTCCGCAAGAAGATCAACCACCATATCCGTCTGGACGATATCGAGCGTGATGCCCGGATGAAGCGCCAGAAACCGTGGCAGGATGGGCGCAAGAATATGCGTTGCATAAGAAGCGCTGGTGTTGATCCGCACGCGGCCGACAGGCTGCTCGCCCTCACCGGCGGCGCGTTCGGCCTCTTCGAGATCGGCGAGGATGCGGGTGGCCCTTTCATAGAAGGCGCAGCCCTCCGACGTGATCTGAAGCTGTCGGGTGGAACGGTTGAGCAGGCGCGCGCCCAGGCGGCCTTCCAACCGTGCGATCAGCTTGCTCACCGCCGAAGGCGTCATGTTCGCCGCCGCTGCCGCGCGGGAAAAACCGCCGAGTTCGACGACCCGCACGAAGATTTCCATCTCCCCTGCCCGGTTGATCTCCAGTCGCGCCATGATGACTTCATCTCACAAGTGATAGTATTTTCGGCATTCTATTTCATTTAAGAGCGAGCGTCTATCTTCAGGCGGCGATTGAAACGCATCGCAATCTTCATCTGCCAGATCATGACGGGATGGACAGAGCGCGGCGCTGCCAGAGCCCCGCCCGCGACCATTTCGAAGCAACAAAGGAACGCCCCATGGAATATCGCCATCTCGGCCAATCCGGCCTGAAAGTGCCGGTCTTGAGTTTCGGCACCGGAACCTTCGGCGGCGCAGGCCCGCTCTTCAGCAACTGGGGCAATTCAGACGCCACCGAAGCCCGGCGCCTGATCGATATTTGTCTGGAAGCCGGCGTCAACCTGTTCGATACCGCCGATGTCTATTCCAATGGCGCATCGGAGGAAGTGCTCGGCGAAGCCGTCAAGGGAAGGCGCGACAGCGTTCTGATCTCAACCAAGACCAGCCTGCCGATGGGCGACGGGCCGAACGAGGCGGGCTCGTCCCGCTTCCGGCTGTTGCGCGCGGTGGATGACGCCCTGCGCCGACTAAAGACCGACTATATCGACATCCTGCAACTCCATGCCTTCGATGCCTTCACACCGGTCGAGGAGGTGCTGTCGACGCTCGATACGCTCGTCCGCTCCGGCAAGGTGCGATATACCGGCGTCTCAAATTTTTCAGGCTGGCAGATCATGAAATCGCTTGCCGTCGCGGACCGATATGGCTGGCCGCGTTATGCGGTCAATCAGGTCTACTATTCCCTGATCGGCCGGGATTACGAGTGGGATCTGATGCCGCTCGGCGCGGATCAGGGCCTTGGCGCAATGGTCTGGAGCCCGCTTGGCTGGGGGCGGTTGACGGGAAAAATCCGCCGCGGCACACCGCTGCCTGAAGGTAGCCGCCTGCATGAGACCGCCAGCTTCGGCCCGCCGGTTAATGATGAACATCTCTACCGCGTAATCGATGCGCTCGACGCTGTCGCGCAAGAAACCGGCAGGACGGTGCCGCAGGTCGCCCTCAACTGGCTGCTCAGACGCCCCACTGTTTCCACGGTCATCATCGGCGCGCGCAATGAGGAACAGCTTCGCCAGAACCTCGATGCCGTGGGATGGGAACTGACGTCCGCACAGGTAGCGCAGCTGGACGAGGCAAGCGCGACGACTGCTCCCTATCCGCATTTCCCGTATCAGCGCCAGGAGGGGTTTGCGCGGCTCAATCCGCCGGCCGTAACACGCCAGACCATGCCGTTCTAAGGCAGGGTCAGGCCGCCTGAACGACAGGCGGCCTGACAGATGGTGAGCTTCAGGCGGCTTTGTTGGCGGAGCCTGCGTCCACACGGCCGGAAAACCAGTTTGCCAGGATTGCACCGGAAATATTGTGCCAGACGCTGAAAATGGCGCTCGGAACCGCAGCGAGAGGCGAGAAATAAGCCGTTGCAAGCGCCGCGCCAAGGCCCGAATTCTGCATGCCGACCTCGATCGCAATGGCCTTGCGCTTGGCAAGCGACAGGCCCGTTGCCTTCGCCGCGAGGTAACCGAGGAGATAGCCAAGCCCGTTATGCAGGACGACGACGGCAAAAATCATCAGTCCGGACTGGGCGATAGACGCCTTGGATCCTCCCACCACCGCCGAAACGATGAGGACGATGCCGATGACGCTCACCAGCGGCAATGCCGGAACGGCGGTCTTGACGAGACCGGGCAGCAGCTTCTGCAGGGCGGCGCCGAGAGCGAGCGGAACCAGAACGACCTTGACGATGCTGAGGAACATGGCCCAGCCATCGACCGGCAGGAACTGGCTCGCAAACAGCCAGACGAGGAACGGCGTCACCAGCGGCGCGGCAAGCGTGGTGACCGAGGTGCAGGCAACGGACAAGGCGACATCGCCCTTGGAGAGATAGGTCATGACATTGGACGATGTGCCGCCAGGGCAGCAGCCGACCAGAATGACACCCGCCGCGACTTCCGGCGGCATGGGAATGATCCGGGTGAGCAGCACCGCCAGAAGCGGCATGATGAGAAACTGGCCGAGCACGCCGATCGTCACATCGAACGGCCTTTTTACGACCTCCCTGAAGTCATCGACCGAAAGTGTGAGGCCCATCCCGAACATGATGATCGACAGAAGCGTGACGATCCACGGCGCAATCTGCTTGAACGTATCCGGAAAAAAGAAGCCGAGCACGGCAAACAGGATGACCCAGGCGGCAAAGGTCTTGCCTACAAAAGCCGAAACGGCTGCCAGTGTTTTCATGTCTATACTCCCAATATGATCATGCGACCCCGTCTAGACTGCAAGGGTGTCGTGTCAAGGTCATAGTGGGGGAAAAAGGGTCAGAACCGATAGGTCAGACCGACCACCGGCCCGCTCAGCCTCGAATCAAAAACGTAACCGTCGTCTGAATAATCCACGTCGAGCACCTTGTAACCTGCCGAGACGGACAGTGTGTCCGTGAAGATGTAGTTCACCGTCGCGAGCGCAGACCAGGTGAGATCCGATCCCGCTCCAAAGCCGCCGATATCGACCTGTCCCTGCAAGGAGAGTTTATCCGTGAGGTTGAAAAAGGCGCGCGCGCCGATCACGGGATCAACCCACCCGAAGCTTTCCTTATACGTGGCGGATACGCTGCCGATCAGGGGATGGCTGGCAGTGACCGCCACCGCGTTGGAGATATGCCAGAAGCGGGCTCCCGCCAAGGCGTCGAGCGAAAATCCATCTGCATCCACGATCCGGTAACCGGCCTGTAATGTCGCCATGAATTCCTGCGTATCGACGTTCGCATCGATTGCGGCGCCAGCCGGAAGGGTGGGTAAACCCGGGATTTGCAGCGCCGGCAGCGGCCCAGCCGCCTTGCTGTCCGTGGTGTCGACATACATTAGATCGCCGGACAGGACGAAGCGGTCATAACGGCCCCAGATGTTCAAGAACCCGCCGAAGTTGAGGTCGTCCATGACGTCGGAGAAGGATTTTTCCACATGCAGCGTTGGTGCGCGACGGAAGGGCGAAATGTTGCCGTTCAAACCCGTCGCCCACAGATAACCCGTTGCCTGAAACGCCCAATCGGCGCCGTCAACCCTCGCGGGCAGGGAGCCCGGTTGATCCGCGGCTGAGGCCGCGCTTGCAAAAAAAGCCATAAGGGCCGCAAAAGATGGTAATTTTAGCAATGACTTCTCCCCAACCGATCGCCTGCAGCTAAACCTATTTGACACGCCCCAACAAGTCCGATCTTCTATCATACGCTGTATTTGTACCGCGAGACCCGGAGACGTTCCCATGCGCCAGAGCACCCTTCCGTTTATGTCCGCCTGCACCGCCGCGATCTTTTCCATCGCGACGCTCACAACCTCTGTCGCGCAGGCCTGCACGCGGTTCGTCTATCTGGGCGAAAATGATCAGGTGATGACGGCCCGGTCGATGGATTGGAAAACGGATGTAGGAACCAATATCTGGGTCTTCCCCCGCGGCATGGAGCGCTCTGGCGAGGCTGGGCCGAATTCGGTCAAATGGACTTCGAAATACGGCAGCGTCATTGCATCGGGCTATGATATTTCCACGACGGACGGCATGAATGAGGCGGGGCTTGCTGCAAACGTCCTCTGGCTGGTTGAGTCGAGCTATCCCGCCTATGACGGCAAATCGCCGGGTCTGTCTATCGCGGCCTGGGCGCAATATGCACTCGACAATTTCGCGACGGTGGGAGAGGCAGTCGCTGCGCTCGAGAAAAACCCCTTCACAATCGTGACCGACAATGTGCCCGGCGAAGAGCGTCTGGCAACTTTGCACCTTTCCCTTTCGGATGCGAGCGGCGACAGCGCGATCGTTGAATATATCGATGGCAAGCAGGTCATCCATCACGGGCGTCAGTTTCAGGTGATGACCAATTCGCCGACCTTCGACCACCAGCTGGCGCTCAACGAATATTGGCAGCAGATCGGCGGCACTGTCATGCTGCCGGGCACCAACCGCGCATCGGACCGGTTTGCCCGCGCCTCTTTCTACGCCAACGCCATTCCAAAGAGCGAGAACCCTGTCGAAGCCATCGCGAGCGTCTTCAGCGTGATCCGCAACGTCTCCGTTCCCTACGGCATTACCACACCAGACCAGCCGAATATTTCCTCAACCCGCTGGCGCACGGTGATAGATCACAAACGCAAACTCTATTTCTTCGAATCGGCTCTGACGCCGAATATCTTCTGGATCGACATGACGAAACTCGATCTCTCGAAAGAAACCGGTGCGGTCAAGAAACTCGATCTCGGCCCCAATCAGATCCATATCTATTCGGGTATGGCGAATGAGAGCCTGAAGGACACCAAACCCTTCAAGTTCCTCGGGCTTTGAGGGCGCCGATCGTGCCGCAAGGCATATGAGCGATTGATTGAGAAGGCATGACGCGCCGGACAGAGATCAGAATCTGTCAGTCAGACTTGTGCTTATCGCAATCTGAGCGACCGCCCCCTCGGAAGCCCATGTCGAAACAGCGCGGTCACCGATCCGGCGTCAACCCTGGCGCGAGGTAAAGCACTCACCTTCGAGGCGATCCGGCGGGGCACAAATATCGTCAGCTCCGAGCGGGCTCCCACAATTCCACCGGATTACCTTCCGGATCATGTATCCTTGCGAAGCGTCCCACCTCCGAATCCCATTCGGCGCGGGTTTCAACCTCGATGCCGTCTGCCGTCAGCTTCACGATAAGAGCATCGAGATCATCCACCCGGAAATTGATCATCCATTGCTGTTCAGCACGACCGAAGTATTCGCTATTTCTGTCGAAAGGCCCAAAAATCGTCATTCCGGCCTCCTGATGCCACACGGATTTATGCAGATCGTCGATGCCGAGATGTTTTTCATACCATTCGGCCAGACCGGCAGCATCTGCTGCCCTGAAGAATACGCCACCAATTCCAACGGCTCTGGCCAAGACTTTCTCCCTCTCCTCGATAACGGAAAGCATGCTGCGCAGTCGCTGCCAAAATATCAAGCAGAACGGCAGTCTTAGAGGCTATTAAGACCGGTGGAGCATAGTGGCTCTGCTCTGCCGGAGCCGCTCTACCGGATCCAAAAGCGCTTTCTTCCCGCTTGCCCGTCAGCGTCGCGTGGCCTTTAAAAAAACCTCTTGACCTGAACCATGGTTGAGGTCCTAGAAGTACTGTCACCTTGTTTTCGCAAGGCTCTTTCCATGCTCTTGAGCGAACAGTTGACAAAGGATACCCCATGGCTTTCCAGCTTCCCGACCTCCCCTATGCCTATGATGCGCTCGCCCCCTCGGGCATGTCCGAGGAGACGCTGAAGTTCCATCACGATCTTCACCACAAGGCCTATGTCGATAATCTCAACAAGGCGATCGTCGGCACCGAATGGGAAAACAGGAGCCTCGAAGAGATCGTCCGGGGCACCTATGAGACGGGTGCGGTGGCGCAATCCGGCATCTTCAACAATGCCTCCCAGCACTGGAACCACAATCTCTTCTGGGAAATCATGGGGCCGGAAAATCATGCGATCCCCAAGGTGCTGGAAGATGCGCTGACGCAGTCCTTCGGCTCGGTCGCGCTGTTCAAGCAGAATTTCGCCCTCTCCGGCGCCTCCCAGTTCGGTTCGGGCTGGGCGTGGCTGGTGGTGGATACCGACGGCTCGCTGAAGATCACCCGCACCGAAAACGGGGTCAATCCGCTCTGCTTCGGGCAGAAGGCGCTTCTTGGCTGCGATGTGTGGGAACACAGCTATTACATCGATTTCCGCAACAAGCGCCCCGCTTACCTCGAAAACTTCCTCGACAATCTGGTGAACTGGCAGGCGGTCGCCGCCCGCCTTTGATTTGAGCCCCACCGATCCGGCCGGTCCCGCTGCCCTGGGCGGCCGGCCGGATCAGGCGCAGCCGGACAGCCGCCGTCCGGCTGCAACTCTCTTCGAGCGTCTCAATGCCCTATGTCGTCACCGAAAACTGCATCGCCTGCAAATACATGGACTGCGTGGAAGTCTGTCCGGTCGAATGTTTCTATGAAGGCGAGAACATGCTCGTCATTCACCCCGATCAATGTATCGACTGCGGGATTTGCGAGGGCGAATGTCCCGCCGCCGCGATCCGGCCGGATACCGAAGCGGGGCTGCATGTCTGGCTCGACCTCAATCGCCACTATTCCGGTATCTGGCCGCGCGTGCACGAGAAAAAGTCACCGCCTGACAATGCCGACATCATGAATGGCGCTGCAGCAAAAATGTCCATTTTTTCGAAAAATCCGGGAGCGGGCGGTTAGCCCGGCATGTCATGTCTCATAATCTCAGGCTGATCGATGGCGGTGTGGTCAATCACGCACATGTTCCGCTGAAAGCTTGCGCCGCTCCGATGATCTCCCCGCGTGAATTCAAGGATTCAATGGCCGGCCTAACCTTCACCGTGGCGGTGGCCACGACCTGCCATGGCGGAGAGCGGGTTGGGCGCACCATCACCTCCTTCATGCCGCTCAGCGCGGAACCGCCGCTTCTGATGATCTCCATCGACGCCAGCAGCCGCATGGTCGATCTCATCGCAGCGAGCCGACGCTTCTCCGTTGCGGCACTGGCCAGAGGACAGGAGGAGATTGCCGATGTCTTTGCGGGCAAGGGAAATCACCCGGACCGGTTCAGCATCGGCGACTGGGATGTCTGGCCGTCAGGAAGCCCCAGACTTGCCGATGCGCTTCTGTCCATGGACTGCGAACTTGTCGGTTCCATCGATGCCGCAGACCATATCCTGTTCGTGGGCGCCATAATCGAAGCAATATCGGACCGGCTGCGCAGAGCCCTGCTCTGGAGCGAGCGCGCCTATACCGGCACGGATCAACGTCACTCTCTCTAGATGGTCCGAAAAGCTCCCGCCGCCGCCATGACCGGCACGGCTGCAGAAAATCCGCGCAGTCAGTGCCTGTCGCTGTTCGCACGGGCAAAGCTGCCCGGAGCGACACCCGTTCTCCTGCGGAAAGCGGTGCTGAATGCGCTGGCGGATTCATAACCGATCTCATCCGCAATATCGTCGAGCGACTTCACCCCGCGCATCAGCGCGTCCCTGGCAAGCGCCATCCGCCAGCGGGCCAGATATTCAATCGGCGCGCAGCCGAGCATTTCATGAAAACGCGCCGCGAAGGCCGACTACATGGATTTTGCAGGACCAATCCTTGAAGGCTTCGCCAAACCGGCCATGACGACCAGCGAAGACGATGTCGCCGAAGCGATCTGGAGCGCCGTCCATGACCTATCCGGCCAGCTTCGTTTTCCCGCAGGTCCTGATGCAATTGCGCTGTCTCGGGCGAACTGACGACCGATGGCGGCCTGACCGGACATTGCTCGGTTGCGGCGTTTCAGCCGGCTGATATGCAGATGGCAGATGTTTCAACACATCTGCCATCGACTTTACCAGGACGATGGCGACGGCGCGTCGAGACGCTTGCTCATCTTGCCCATGCTCTACCCGTCGCGCCGGGGGCCGTCTTCAGCCAGCCGGTGAAAGCTTCGACCTCATCCGTCTGGATCGCTCCGACGCCGGCCTCGGCGAGAGCGCCCCACACGGCTTCAGGGTCCGCCAGCGCGCGCGTGTCATTGAAATCGAGGCAATGGGCGACGTCGAGCGTGTTGATCCAGAGACGGATGTTCTGGCGCTCCATTTCGGCACGACCTTCAGCCAGATCGGCTATATCGGTGAATTTCACCTCGATCATCGGCGCACGTAACGCCTCGATACGGCGCAAATCCTCCGCAAACTTGCCCTTCCGCACCGGGAACATCGGCATATGCGGGATCTTGCCGAACCAGTGCGCATCCAGCACCTCGAAACGGGCGGCTTCCGGGTCGATATCGGTCTTCACCAGCACCTGATCCTGAATATCGAGCCGCAGCACGGTTTCCATGACCAGCGGCAGATCGCGGGCGAATTTGGTGTCGATATTGACGGTGATCCTGCCGCGCGCCTCCTCCAGCAATTCTTCCAGCGTCGGCACGCATTCATCGGTCACCTCAGCCGCATCGCCACCCGCGCCGGCCTTCAGCCTTGCCGCGCGGACCACCTCGAAGGGCAGCGCATTCACGATGCCCTTCCCCGTCGTCGTGCGGTCGAGTGTGCCGTCGTGAATGACGACGAGCCGGCCATCGGCCGTCGCCTGCGTGTCGATCTCGATCATCTCTACCCCCGCCGCAACCGCGGCACGGACGGAAGCCAGCGAATTTTCGGCGGTGGCGGTCCAGAAACCGCGATGGGCAACGGTCAGGATGGCCGGATTATCGCGCGAGCAGAGCGCAAGGACATTGCAGGGGCTGGAGGTATTTCGGGAGGCGGCAAGGGTTTGATGCATGATTTTCGCTTTCAGACGTTGTGTTTACCGGCGCTGGTTGCCGGGGTCAGACTTTCCCCATGCCCGCCGCCGAGACGGCTCCTGCGAACCGGTTGTTGACCATCTGGATTTAATACACTCATAGTGTAATATTTATAACAGGATCCATGAAAAGTTATGTCAGCCATGGTTGTCCGCATTGCAGCCGTCCCGCACAGCCATTATCCAGAGCGATGACCATGGATCAGACCCAGCCCCAGAGTTTCGACCGCCAACCGCTTGCCAGCGAAAACGAGCGTCTTATTCTGGACATCATCCGCCGCCACGGCCCCATCGCCCGCGCATCGATCACCGGCCACACCAACCTTACGCAGCAATCCGTGCACCGGCTGATCGAAGGTCTGCTGGAGCGCGGGCTTCTGCGAACCGGCGCGCCGCTCAAGGGCACGCGCGGCCAGCCTAGCCCCACCATCGAACTGGTGCCGGAAGCGGCCTATTCGCTTGGCATTTCCATCAACACAGATTCCGTGGTGATCTGCATCGCCGATTTCCGCTGCGACGTGATTTTCGAGGAAAAGCTGAAGATGCTTCCGGAGGATAGGGAGGAGACGCTTGCGGCCTTGTCGCAGGCCCTCGAACGGCTGCTCTCGGAACATGGCGTCCCGCGCGAGCGTCTGCTTGGCCTCGGTTTTTCCATGTCCGGCTTTTTCGTGTCTGAGGACCGCGCCTTCAATGCGCCGGAGCCCCTGCGCGACTGGTCGCTGATGGACCTGAAGCCAATCCTTGAGAAACGGTTCCGCCTGCCGGTCTGGCTGGAAAACAATGCCACCACGGGGGCGATCGGCGAGAGCCTTCGCGGTGTCGGATCATGGTGTGAGACTTTTGCGTACTTGTCGTTCAACTACGGTTTCGGCGGCGGGTTGATCCTCGGTGGCCAGCCGTTTCACGGCTTTCACGGCAATGCCGGCGAATTCAGCGGCATATATAGCACGGATGAATCGCCCAAGCGGCCGGCGATGCAATATCTGATCGCCACCTTGCAGAAAAACGGGGTCGATATCCATTCCATCGAAGCGCTCTACCAGCAATTCGACCCCGCATGGCCGGGCGTCGAGGAGTGGCTCACCGAGACGATGCCGCAGGTGGACCGGCTGATCGCAAGCCTGATCGCGGTTCTCGATCCGCAGGCTATCGTCTTTGGCGGGCAATTGCCGCGTGCGCTTGGCCGGATGATGATCGAACGCACGCACATGCCCTCCCGGCGCGCACATCGTTACGGTGTCGGCCCGAAGGAGGCGAAGCTGGTTCTCAGCGAAACAAAGGGCGATCCATCCGCCATCGGTGCGGCGCTGCTGCCGCTCAGGGTGCGCTATTTCCTGTAGCTCAGCCCAAGCGGGCTGATGTAATCCCGCAACAATCATCACGGAAACGTGAGCCTGATTTCGCCCCCGGTTTTTTACTGGTTGGCAGCTTGCATCCGAAGGCGATAAATATGATTAGAAATATCATGTTTATCGCGACATGACGCAGCATATCCGGCTGCTTCATGCGCCAAGCCAATACGTCACCGGGTCGATTGATGAGCAAAGCCCTGTTACAGGTTCTCGATGCCGAGGAGGAAAGCCGACTGATGCGGTTTTTCCGCCGGCGCCTGCAGAACCGGGAAGACGCCGCCGACGCCATGCAGGAAACCCTGCTGCGGGCGCTTGAGGTTTCTCATGCGACGCTGATCGACAATCCACAGGCCTATCTCTTCCAGATCGCCCGGTCCGTCGCCCGCCTGACGGCCATTCGCCAATCACGAGAGCGGCCGTTATTCGCACCTTACGAAGCGGGCTTTGCCGTTGCCTGCGAAGAGCCGGGGCAGGAGCGGATCGTCGCCGGGCGGCAGCACCTTATTTTAATGGCGCGGGCCATCGAGGCCCTGCCCAAGCGTTGCCAGCAGGTCTTCGTGCTCAGCCGCCTGCATGGCCATTCCAATGGCGAAATCGCCGCCCGTCTCGGCATTTCCCGCAACATGGTGGAAAAACACATCATCAAGGCGCTGCTGCACTGCCGTCAGGTCCGCGCGCAAATAAAAATGTAGACCGGCATCAGGTGTTCGCATCCTTTTTCACTCTATAAGGGAAAAGGACCACATCTCAGCACGCAACGAACGGCAGATCAGGACATGAACAAGCGCCCGGACGGTCTGAAGGATAACGGCTTGACCGATGACGGTCTGGCCGAAGAGGCCGCGCTGTGGGTGGCGCGCATGCAATCGGCAGACGCGACGGAAGCGGAGCGCGAGGCGTTTCATGTCTGGCTGCGGGCCGATGCCGCCCATGCCAGCGCCTATGAGGACATGCAGAGCCTCTGGGGTGAGCTTGGCGATATCGAGCTTGCGCCGGTCGAGCAGCGAAAACGGCGCGGACCTCGCCGGGCAATGCTGGCGGGTGTTGCCGGTCTCTGCCTCATCGGGCTTGCAGCGCTGTTTGCGGAGAAAAGCGGATTGAAGGACCGCTGGCAGGCGGATTATTACACCGAAATCGGCGAAACACGCCTGCTTTCGCTGGAAGACGGCAGCCGCATCAGCCTGAACACCGATACCGCGATTGCCGTTCATTACTCGCAAAAGGAACGGCGCATCACCCTTCTTCGCGGCGAAGCCTATTTCGATGTCGCCAAAAACCCGGAGCGGCCTTTCATTGTCGAGGATGGAGCGCTGACAGCAAAAGCGCTCGGCACCCATTATTCGGTGCGCACCGGCAATGGCGCGCTGCCGCAGGAGGTGCAGGTGGAGGAAGGCCGGGTGGAAGTGACCACAGGCGGCGAGATCGCCGTGCTGACGCCCGGAGAGGCCGTGACCCTTGGCGGCGACGGCAGGCTGGTGCGCGCTCGCAAGGATGTCGCCAACAGCATGGCCTGGCGCGAAGGCAAGCTCGTCTTTTCCGGCCAGCCGCTGCGCGAGGTTCTCGATATTCTCTCGCAATATCGCCGGGGCCGCATCGTCATCCTCGATGAGGCGGCGGCGAGGCAGCACGTCTCCGGCATCTTCGACCTCAAGGACACGGATCAGGCCCTCACCATTCTCGAAGAGAGCCTTCCCGTTTCGGTATCGCGGCTTTCCGGAATGCTGGTTTTCGTCCGCTCGCGATAAAATAACTTTTTTCGCGAATCCGACGTCAGGAGTCGGCCCGCCTTTTCACTCTAGACAATCAGGACCCGTTTCAGCGGGGGCATGAGATCACGAGTGAGAGGGAATGACATGAATTTGGGCAAGCAGGCACGCGGCTGGTTCTGGCTGACGACGACGGCGATCATCGGGGGTATCGTCGCCGCAGGTCCGGGCGCCACGGCCGCTAGCGCGCAGACACCGCCCGCCGCAAGCGGCGCACCCGCCACCGTCACCGTCTCCATTCCCGCAGGGCCGCTGGAAAACGCCATCCTCAGCTTCGGCCGTCAGGCCAATCTGCGCATGGTTTACCCCTCCGCGATCACCAGGGGTCGCAGCACCGCCGGCGTCAAGGGCACGCTCAGCGTATCGGCGGCCGTCAGCGGGCTTCTGGCCGGATCGGGACTGAACTACGCATTGGCCGGCGGCAATACCGTCCGCATTTTCGATCCCGCCAGCCAGACCGGCGAAGGCGGCGGTTCGGCTGCCGCCGGCAGCACCCTGCTTGCGCCGATCACCGTGCAGGGCACCGGCCTTGAAGGCGCCAGGGGCATCATCGAGAGCAATGGCTATGTCGGAAAATCCGGCCGCACCGCCACCAAGACCGATACGCCGGTCGCCGAAACCGCCCAGTCGATCACCACGGTCAGCCGCAAGCAGCTCGATGACCTGAAGCCGCAGAACCTCTCGGAAGCACTGAACTACACGCCCGGCGCGCGCATTGGCCAATATGGCGCGGAGCCGCGTTTCGACGCCTTCAAGGTGCGCGGCACCGATCTCAGCACCACCGGCATCTTCCGCGACGGCCTGCGGCAGGTCAGCAGCCAGAACGGCAGCGCCCGGCTTGAGCCCTATGGCGTGGAAGCGGTTTCCATCCTGCGCGGCCCGGCCGCCTCCATCTATGGTGCCAGCAGCTCCGGCGGCATCGTCGATATCATCTCGAAACGCCCGACCGAAGAGACGCTGCGCGAGGTGGAGCTGCAATATGGCTCCTTCGGTCGCGTGCAGGGCGCTTTCGATCTTTCCGGCGCCGTCGATGACGAAAAGACCATGCTTTACCGCCTGACCGGGGTGGCCCGCGACGGCCGCAACGAAATCAGCGCCATCAAGGACGACCGGCTGTTCATCGCGCCGGCCTTCACCTTCCAGCCGGATGCCGGCACCAAGCTGACGCTGCTCGGCGAATATATGGACAGCACCACCGGCGGCACCTGGGGATACATCAACAATTACGGCAGCGACGGCAAGTCGATCGGCGCGACGCCGGTTTATGGCGGCGATTCCCGTTTTAATGATTTCGAGCAGAAACAATGGCGTATCGGCTATGAGTTCGAGCATGAAATCAACGACAACGTCACCTTCTACAGCAAGGCGCGTTATTCGGCCCTTTCGGCCGACCAGCAATGGGTCTTCGCCAACTATCCAGGCATCACCATCGAGGACAATGAAGGCGTCTCCGCCGACAATTACCTGAAGACCGAATTCGACACAGGCCCTGCGAAACATACGCTGCTGACCGGTATCGACTTCAGCCACATGTCCTACACCTCGAAACAGGGCAATGGCACCAGCCCCTTCACCGACACCTTCACCTATGTGCCTGATGTGTCGCTGATACTGAAGCAGCGGATGAACACGCTCGGCATCTATGCGCAGGATCAGGTCGAAATCGACCGCTGGCGCCTGACGGCCGGCATTCGTCACGACTGGCTGGATACCGAATATCAGGCCCAGACCGTCGGAGGCGCAACGGCTCCCACCTATGACGGCGATGAAACCAAGACGACCGGCCGCGCCAGCCTCGGTTATGTCTTTGACAGCGGTGTGATGCCCTATGTCAGCTACGGCACCTCCTTCGTCGCCAATCCGGGCGTCATCATCACCACGGGCACGGTAACGGGACAGGCGCAGCCGACTGTCGGCAAGCAATATGAACTCGGCGTGAAATATGCCCTGCCGCAATATAACGCCCTGCTAAGCGCCGCCTTCTTCAATCTCGATCAGGACAATGCGACGGTCTATGAGACCTCGTCCGGCATCAACCTGCTGCGCCAGCTCGACCTGCGCTCGCGCGGCGTGGAACTCGAAGCCACGGCCTCGCTCGACAATGGCTGGAGCCTCATCGGCTCCTATTCCTATAACGACGTTGAAATCACCAAACTGACGTCGGAAACGGTGGGCAAGCAGCTCAATTCATCGCCCTATCACACCTTCTCGCTGTGGGCCGATTACGAGTTCCAGAGCGGTGCGCTCGAAGGCCTCGGCATCGGCGCGGGGCTGCGTTATGTCGGATCGAGCTTCGGCGACAACCAGCACACGCCCATTCTCGACAACGAGGCCCGCACCTTCGTCGACGCCTCGCTGCGCTACGATCTCGGCAAGGCCCTGCCCTCGCTGGAAGGCGTGAAACTGCAGATCAACGCCACCAACCTTCTCGACGAGGTGAAACAGGTCTGCACCACGGGCTTCTGCTATTATGACGAAGGCCGCAAGGTCGTCGGCAGCATCCGGTATCGCTTCTGATGCTGCAGCAGAACCCTGCCACAACCAAGCCGTCGCCGGCCGCCGTCTTCGTGGCGGTCGGCGGGCTTTATGTCGGCCAGAGCGTGATTGGCGGGCTGACCTTTCTCGGCCTACCGGCGGTGCTCAGAACCGCCGGACTGCCGCTGGACCAGATCGGCCTGCTTTATCTCGTCGTTCTGCCCTGGGCGCTGAAATTCCTCTGGTCGCCGCATGTGGAGCGTTACCGGCTGCCGCCCGTCGGCAGGAACCGGTCGCGGGTGATCGTCGGCACGGGCATCGCCGCCTGCGCCTGCGGCCTCGCTGTTCTTGCATTCACCGGCCCGTCGCCGGTTTCCGTCGCAATCGCCATCCTGTCGGTGATCGCGCTGGTGACGGCGACAGTCGACATCGCCTGCGACGGCTATGCGGTCGAAACGCTGGCGGAAGAGCATCATGGCTGGGGCAATGCCGCACAGGTCGGCGGCTCCTATCTCGGCTCCGCCATCGGCGCCGGCCTGTTTCTGGTGCTGGTGGAGCGCGCCGGCTGGACGAGCGCCACGCTGGTCATGGCCGGGCTGGTCATCCTGCTCGCGCTCCCCTTCCTGTTCGGCCCGGCGGCAAGAACGGTCACGCAAACACGGGACCACCTGCCATCGATCAAAAACGCGCTCAAGCGACGGGAAGTCCGCACCGGCCTTCTGGTCGCGGCCGTTTATGTCGCCGCGCAGAAATGGGGTCTGGCAATGCTCGGCCCGTTCCTGGTCGATTACGGTTTCGACCTCGCCACCATCGGCGCGCTGAATGGCGTGGGCAGTATGATCGTCGGTTTCGCCGGCGCGCTGCTCGGCGGCACGCTGGTACGCCTCTACGGGGCGTCACGAATCCTGCTCATCGCCATCTTCGTGCAGACGGCGCTGTTGTGCCTTTTCGCCTATTTCAGCGTTCATCGCGATATTTCGCAATGGGTCGTCATGGCGGTTGCGGTGGCTAGCTCGTCGGGCATCATGTCCATCGGCTTCGTCGCGCTTTACGCCTGCTTCATGGGCTGGTCGGACCCCCGGCAGGCCGGGGTCGATTTCACCCTGTTCCAGTGCATGGATGGCGTTGTCGGCATGATCGGCGGGTTGGGCGCAGGCGCGATCGCCGAAAAATTCGGCTATCAGGCCTCCTTCATCATTGCCGCCATCGTTTCGGTGCTCGCCGCACCGGTCATCTTCCTGCTGATGCGACGGCAGAATTCATGAACCGAAGCCCCGGGCGCGGCGGCTTAAACCGGGCCCGGCAGGCCTCCTGCATCGGCCTATTCGACCACCACCGACAGTGCCGAACCGGTATAGACCGGCCGCAGCTTCACGCTGCCCGCATCTATCGTGGCGAATGTCCCGGTCAGGCCGTTGGCGGAGATCACGTCGAGCCGCGTGCCGGCGGCCGGCGCGCCGCCATCGAAAGCGAGCTTCAGCGTCGCGCCGTCCAGCACCGCATTGCCCTTGATCCGAAGCGCAGCCTTCTGCGGGTCGACCGCCAGCGTGCCGCCCGACTGCGTATAATCGCCGCCGATGACAAGATCCGTCCCTCCTACAAGCGAAAGCGTGCCGCCGCTGACCAGCACGCCGCCGGTTCCAAGCGCATCGGCGGATGACGCCACCAGCGTTCCCTCCCTGAGAATGGTGCCGCCGCCATAACTGTTATGGCCGCCAAGCGTCAGCGCTCCGCTGCCGGATTTGACGAGACGCCCTGCCCCGGCAATATCGTTCGTCCATCTGTCCGCCGCATTGAACCCGCCGGCGGCAGCGTCCATCGTCACCTCGACATCGCCGTCAAACGCGCCGTAACCGCTGGCGGCAGCGACCAGATTGATGCGGCCCCAGCCATTGCTGTCATCCAGCAGCGGATAACCGGCCTCGATGCCGGTGGAAAACAGCACGGCGCGGCGCTGGGCGGCATCGAGATAGGGCAAACGTGTCTCCAGCAGGACCTCCGCCCCCTTCGGCACCACCATCGGCGCATCGCCTGCGGCCCTGTCGCGGCTGAAGGAATAGGTCATGCGCCTGCGATAATCCGCCCCGTTCTTCGCCGCGTCGGCAAATTGGTCGACATCCGGCTTTGCGCCATGGGCGAAATCGATGAGCGACTGGCCCTGCGGCAGGCGCTTAGTGAAATAGGCCTGCAAGGCCGCATGCGCGGCCTTCTTCACCTCGGCATTTTTCGGGTCCTGCAACATGGCCGCGGCCATCGCGGTTGCGGTGATGCGGCCGCCGATCACGTCGAGCGGCGAATGCATGCCGGCGACGATGCGGCTCTCGCCGAGTTCGGAGGCAGCCGTCAGCAATTCGGAAAAGCGCTCCGGCACGGCATAGGCATAGGCGATGGCGGCCAGATAGGCGGCATTGGTGTGCCCGCTCGGAAAACCGCCATCCTTGCCGCGCCCGCGATTTTCCCGCGCATATTTCAGCGCCGGCACGATGACGCCCGGATCGCTGTCATGGCTTTCGAAGCTGCGGTCGCCAATCGTTTCCTTGCCGGTTTCGATCACCTCGCCTTTGTCGTTCATGCGCCAGGGCCGTGGTGAGGAATAGAAATACTTCGCCGGCGACGTCGTGCCCTCCGGGCCGCGTATCACCTTCATGAAGGCGACGAAATCCTTCAGTTCGCTATCGGCGGCACCTGCCTCTGTGCCCTTGTCGTCTTCCTTGCGGGTGATGACCTCGTTCGGGTCGAAATCCGCCAGCGTATGATTGATCGTCGTCGTTGCGCCCGCCCCTTCGCGATACCAGGCGGCAAGCGGCCCCATGCCGTCGATGACGCTGTAACCCTGCGAACGGCGGTCATTCATATAGGCTTCGAAAGCGGCAGCGCGGGTGCGGTTTTCACCCGTCACGGACAGCACGTAACGCATGTTTTCCTGCCATATCGTGGGATCGACGATCTTCACATGGCTGAAATCCGCCGGGCCATCGCCATTGGCGCCGCCATCCGCCCATTTTTCATCGCCAAGCGTCCAGATGCGGTTGAAACCGGTGAGGATTTCAATGATCGGGTTGTCCCGGTCATCATAGGCGCGAACCGCCTCGCCCTTCTCGTTCTTGCCGGTCTGGTTGCGATAATTGTCGGCAAGCGGCAGCGGATATGTTGCCGCCGGTTCCGGCACCGTTATGGCATAACCCTGTCCTGCCGGCCCGGTGCGATCGAACGCCTGCGCGCCCGGAACCAGAACCAGCAATGCGACGGAGGCGAGCAGGCTCGAGCGAGCGGAAAAGAAAGACGACATCTTCAGTCTGGCCATGACGAATCCTATGATTTTCAGCGAGTGACGCGTGACGAAAACAGGCGGCGCGGCGTTCCGCGCGCCTCATCGTCAGGTTTAAACGGAGCGTATTTCATTTTTTCGATGGGTTGCCGGTAACGGCTCCCTGCGGCAATTCCTCCAGCGAAAATGCGCCGCCTTCGGAAAGAAACGGCGCGATATGCCCGGAGCGCCACTCCGGGCATATCGTTCGAGAACTTCATCGTTCCGCCGGAGGCGGACGGTCGGGCCGTTATTTCTTGACCGCGACGGCCTCGTTGATCTTGGCGACGTCATCCTCCAGAACCTTGTAGGTCTGGTCGAGCGTCAACTCGCCGACGATGAGCTGGCTCATGCGCTGCACAATCTGCTGATACATGGCGCTGCCGCCCTTGGCGCGCTCGAACTCACGGGCGGCCTGCGGCACGTTCTTCTTGTTGTCGAGGAAGACCTTCATCGCCGCCTTGGCGTCTTCGCTCTTCAGCTTGTATTGCGGATCGACGATCTCCGCGCCGGTCAGGATGACGTAGTTCTCGGCGATTTCCCGCTGCACCTTTTCAGACCCGAGGAATTCGATGAAGTGAGCCACATCTTCGGGATACTTGGTGCGCTTGAAGCCGACAATGGCGGTGCCGCCGGGCATGGCGTAGCATCCGGCCTCGCCGCAGGGCGCATTGATCGCCGTCCATTCGAAACTGTCGCCGATCTTGTTCTGGAACGGATTCACCATCCAGTTGCCGGCCAGATAGGTCACGACATTGCCGTTGACGAACTCGTCACCCATGTTCTTGTACTGCGAACCGCCGGCCGCACCCCACATCTCTTTTGGGAAGCTGCCATTCTGCGTCCATGAATAGATATCGGCGATATATTTTTTCGCCGCATCGTCCGGGAAGCTGAACTTGCCGTCCTTCACATAGGTCGCGCCATAAGCGAAGGCGCCGCCGGAGAAGCGGTGGCCGGAACGGTCCATGGTGAAGGGAATCTGCACGCCGGTCGCCTTGGCGACACGGGCGGAAGCCTCGACGATCTCGCTGAACTTTGCGGTCGGGCCGGGCAAGGGTTCGCCCGCCTGCTCGAACAGCGTCTTGTTGACGAAGGGCAGATTGAGCGTCTGCGACGCCATGTAACCGTTGATCGACTGCGGATCGTTGACATTCGGCAGGCGAAGCTGGTTGAGGCTGGAACCGTGCAGCTTCGCGAAGGCTTCCGCATCCTTCATATAGGGGCGCATGTCGAGATAATAGGGCGCAAGCTGCCAGTCGGTGATCTTGGCTATATCAGGACCTTCGCCCACCGCCAGCTGCACCGGCAGTTGCTTGGAAACCGCGTCATAACCCGAAGACACGAAATTGATCTTCACACCCGGATTGGCCGTCTCGAACTCCTTGCTGAGTTCCGACATGCGCTGCACATAACCCTGGTCGTCATCCGTAAAAAGGAAAGTAATCGTGCGGGTCTCGGCCTGGGCCGTCGCAAGACCGGCGACAGAGGCCACCACAAGGGCGCTGACGCCCGAAAACAATTTCATCATGCTCATCCTCCCAATGAAAATATTTTCATAAATCGAACGGAAGCTCCTCTGCTTAATTCGATTTATAATGTTTTGCGGCTTGACAGAATAAACGTCAAGCTGTTTGTTTTGCATAAATCGCACAAATCGACGCGGAAAAGCGAAAATCGGATTGTGAAAATAATTTCATAAAGATCGACGGGAGGCGATCCATTATGACGGATGGACCATTTGCGGCGAACGCGTCGCAGCCGACATATACCGTCGCAAACGGCGAAACGGTGACCGCCTGGATCGTCTCCGATCTGGTGGAGACGTCGTTCCCCGGCACCGCAGCCCCCGCCGAAGACCGCGTGAACTATCGCTTCATCAACGGTTTCGTGGATGTGGGCGACCTGCCCTGCCGCAAGGCCTTCCAGCAGACCATGATCGGCCGCGATATCGCACCCGATACCAGCTGGCCGGTATCGCACCTCAATCTGCCGGGCTCCAATCGCCGCGTCGAATTCACCGGTTTCTGGCACGTTCCCACCCATGTGCAGCGCTGGCTGAAGGGCACCTTCCGCAGCGATGCGGCAAGACAGGCGCATTTTCGGCTGCGCACCTGCGGCGGCGTCCGCATCTGGGTGGGCGGCGTCGAACAGGTCCGTTTCGAACCTTTCATCCGCAATGTCGAAAGCAGCCGTGACATCACGCTCGATCTCGCAGCCGGCGATAACGAGGTGCTGCTGCTCTGCGAGGATCTGGCGGAACGCGACATCATCTGGTTCTTCGAGCTTGAGGTCGTCGACGCCACACCGCTGACCGTCGTGCTGCCCGTGCCGCTCGACCGGGAGGAAACGAAGCGTCTCGCCGCGCTGGTGCGCGATGTTCGCCCGGCGCGTGACGTGTTTTCCGCCACAGCCCTCGAACTGGTCTTCGGGGCGGCGCCTGCGAGCGACCTGCCGGTGCACATCGCCGTCAAAAGCCATGGGCATGAGCGCGCTTCGCTTGCGGAAGTGGATACGGTGCTGAGGGCCGGGCAATCCTCGCTGACGATCCCTGAAACGACAGGCATTTCGGACGGATATCACGGTGTCAAAATCACCATGGGTTCGGGAGCGGGAACGGTAACCCGCGTCATCGACGCGGCGTTCATGCATGATATCGCGCCGGAAGCATCCGATGCCGATATCAACGAGCGAAAAAAAGCCGCTCTCTCCTTCAGCGCCCGTTTCGGTGCCTGGCGCATCGGCCGCGCGCTGGCGATGGTCGCCACCGGCAGCGATGACATCGAGACGATCGGCGGTATCGTCGATGCGACGCTGCATTCCATTGATCGGCGGGAAGACTGCTCCGATTTCGTCATGATCCCGCTTCTGTGGCTGGTGCGCGCCTATGGGGACCGCCTGCCGGCCGAGATGCGGGCGCGGATCGACGCCTCGATCCTCGGCTATCGTTACTGGGTGGACGAACCGGGCAATGACGTCATGTGGTTCTGGAGCGAGAACCATGTTCTCTGCTTCCACACCAGTCAGCTATTGGCTGGCGAATATCTGCCGGATGCCGTATTCACCGCCTCCGGCCGCACCGGCAGAGAACAGGCGGCGCTGGCCACTGAGCGGCTGGAGCGCTGGTTCGACAGCGTCGAGGCGCATGGCCTCGCCGAATGGAATTCGGCCGCCTATTATCCGGTGGATTTCATCGGCCTTCTCGCCATCGAACATTGGGCGGGACCGGAGCTCGCCGCCCGCGCGCGCCACCAGATCGATCTCATCTTCGAAATGATCGCGTTGCACACGCTCGGCGGCGTTCCCTCCGGTTCGCAAGGGCGGGCTTATGACAAGGAGCTGCGCGCCGGGCCGCTGACGGAACTGGCGCCCTTTGCGCAGGTCGCCTTCGGTCAGGGCTGGCTGAACAATGGCGTTGCCTCGCTGCCGATGTTCTGCTGCGGCGATTACCTGCCACCGGCGCATCTCGCCTCCCTTTCCCAACTGACAGGCGGCCGCATGGTCGAGGCGCGTTATGCGCAGGGTCTGGAGCCCGGCAAGCTCGTGCTCTTCAAGAACGAGGCCGCCCAGCTTTCCACCGTTGTCGATCACAAGACCGGCCGCAAGGGCCATCAGCAGCACGTCATGGACATCAAGCTTGCCGGCCACCCGATGGCGCGGCTCTGGGTCAATCATCCGGGCGAAGACGATCCGTGGGGCACCCAGCGCCCCTCCTATTGGGCGGGAAGCGGCATCCTGCCGCGCGTGGCGCAACATCGCGATCTGGCGATGCTGATCTTCGATACGCAGGATCACCGCAACGACTGGACCCATGCCTATCTCGGCCGCGACGGGCTGGACGAGGTGCTGGTGGAGGGCAGCTGGCTCATCACCCGCTCGGGCCGTGGCTTTGCCGCACTTTATGCGACCAACGGGCTTCAGCCCATCACCACCGGCGCCACCGCCAGTCGCGAGATCAGATCGCCCGGCCGCCGCGCCGGCTGGGTCGGCATCATCGGCTGCGGGGATATGGAAGCCTTCTCCCGTTTTCGGGAAAAAATCCTCGCCACGCAGATCACCTTCGATGCCGAAAGCCGGCTGCTCTCAGTCACGCCACCGGGCGGGCCAGAACTTACTCTCAACTGGGACGGCGCCTTCACCATCGGCGGACAGGCCATGGCCTTCGACCATGACCACCCGCAACCAAAAATCACCTTCGACAGCGCCGACCCAGCTTCGGGCAGCGCTGCAAAACCCTTCTACTCCTAAGCGGAATTGACAGATGAACCAGCCAAGCATGGAAAAAGACACTCTCAGGACGACGATCGACAATGTCGCCGCCGCCTTCAGCCGCCTCAAGGGCATTCAGGAAGGTCTGGTCAGCGGCAGTTCCGATGGCAAGATCCAGTTCGACGAATGGGACTGGGAAGTGGGTGTGGGCCTTTACGGCTTCCTGCGCCGGGCGCTCGCCGCCAACGACCAGAAGGCATTGGATGACCTCGTGACATGGTACGGCTGGCAGATCGACCGTGGCCTGCCGCCGCGCCAGATCAACAGTTCCGCGCCGATGCTGCCGCTTGTCATCCTCACCGAACATGTCGACCGGCCGGATTTCCGGGCGCTGGTGGAAGACTGGGCCGACTGGCTGGTGCATCAATTGCCGAAAACCGAAGATGGCGGCTTCCAGCATGTCGTCAAGGAGCGGCTGAATGAGGGCGAACTCTGGGACGACACGCTGTTCATGGCATGTCTGTTCCTCGCCCGCGCCGGCGTCGTCTGCAAACGCCAGGACTGGATCGACGAGGCGGTCTACCAGTTCATGATCCATACGCGTTATCTGTCGGACCCCGTCACCGGGCTCTGGTATCACGGCTGGACCTTCAACGGACGTCATAATTTCGCTGACGCCTTCTGGGCGCGCGGCAATTCCTGGATCACCGTCGCCATTCCCGAGCTTTTCGAACTGGTGCCGACGCTTGGCGAAAAGGACAGGCGTTTCCTCGCCAATGTGCTGGCAAGCCAGGTGCGGTCGCTCAGGCAGTATCAGCGCGAGGACGGCATGTTCCACACGCTGCTCGATGACCCGACCTCGCCGGTGGAAACATCGGCGACGGCCGGCATCGCCTATGGCATTCTGCGCGGCATAGAGGCCGGCATTCTCGGCGAAGAAAACCGCCCGCATGCGGAGCGCGCGCTGAAGGCGGTGCTTGGCAATATCGACGATGAAGGCGTCGTCCACGGTGTCTCCGACGGCACGCCGATGGGCCACGATCTCGACTTCTACCGCCGCATTCCCAATCTGCCCACACCCTACGGGCAGGCGCTGACCATGCTGCTTCTGATCGACGTTTTTCTGAAAAGGCCAAAGGCATCGTGAGCATCATGAACATCAGTCAGGACATCACAGTCGCGGCGGGTGGCCTCGATGCCACGGCGGCCATCCAGCAGGCTATCGACAGCGTTTCAGCCGCAGGCGGCGGGCGCGTGTCTCTCTCGGCCGGGCGTCATGTCAGCGCCGGCCTCCATCTCAAAAGCGGCGTGGAACTGCACCTTGCCGAAGATGCGGTGCTTGCCCCCGTTTCCGATTACGACGCCTATGCCCTCACCCGGGTTTCGGTGATTGCCGAAGACTCCGATCGCGGCATGATCATCGCCAGGGGGGCGCATGACATCGCCGTCACCGGCCCCGGCCGTATCGAGGCTGGCGGTGAAAACTTCATCGTCGGCGACGACAAGGCCATGGGCACCTATGTCCCGGCGAAAAAGCGCCCACGCGTGATGGTGCTGGAAAGCTGCCACAACGTGCGCCTCGAAAACCTCTCCGTCAGTGGTTCGCCGATGTGGACGCTGCATATGGTCGATTGCGAAAACCTTCATTTCCGCAATCTGCGCATCGAAAACGACCGCCGCCTGCCCAATACCGATGGCGTTGTGCTCGATGCCTGCCGGCGCGCCCTGATCGAGGATTGCTTCATCTCGACCGCCGATGACGGCATCTGCCTGAAGACCAGCGCCGGGCCGGACGGCAAGGCCGTCGGAGCCTGCGCCGATATCACCGTTCGCCGCTGCACCGTTTCCAGCATGAGCTGCGCGCTGAAGCTCGGCACGGAATCCTTCGGCGATTTCACCGATGTCGTGTTCGAGGATTGCAAAATCGTCCAGTCCAATCGCGGCGTCGGCCTGTTTTCCCGCGATGGCGGCGCGATGCGCAACATCCGCTTTTCACGTATCGAGACCGAATGCCACGAAACGCCGGGCGGCTTCTGGGGTTCGGGCGAAGCGGTCACCGTGACCGTCGTCGACCGCCGCCCCGAGCGTCAGGCCGGCAGCGTCGACAATCTGGTCGTGGAAGACTTGAGCGGCTCCATGGAAGGCGCGATCAACCTCGTCGCCACATCGAAGGCCGGCATTCACAATGTCCGGTTGGAGCGCATCACGCTGTCGCAGCAACCCGGCAAGCTTGGCACCGGCCTGCAATACGATCTGCGCCCAACCAATGCAGATATTGCGCCAAGCCCCCATGCCGCCGGCCGCGCCAATGCCTGGACGCAGGATGCTGAGGGCAGGATCGTCGGAATGGAGGATTATCCCGGCGGAATGCCGGCGGTCTATCTTGCCGGCGTGGAAGGATTTGCGGCCCGCGATGTCGCCATCAAAAGAACGACGCCCTTGCCCGAGGGCTGGAACAGCCAAGAGATCGTCGCGACGACGAACTTGCCCGAAGGGAGCAGGTGATGGGAAGTCTGAAACTCGAAAACCTCAACAAGGCGTTCGGCGCCGTTCATGTGCTGCATGACATCGATCTTCAGATCGAGAACGGCGAATTCGTCGTTTTCGTCGGCCCTTCGGGCTGCGGAAAATCGACGCTGCTGCGCATCATCGCCGGACTCGAGGACGTCACCTCCGGCACAATCGCTATCGGCGGGCGCGATGTCAGCGCGCTGTCCCCGGCCGAGCGCAAGATCGCCATGGTCTTCCAGTCCTACGCGCTTTACCCGCATATGAGCGTGCGCAAGAACCTTGCCTTCGGCCTGGAAAACCTGCGTTTCAAGCGGGCGGAAATCGAAAGCCGCATCAACGAGGCGGCCCGGATGCTGGCCATCGAGCCCTATCTCGACCGCAAGCCGAAACAGCTTTCCGGCGGCCAGCGCCAGCGCGTCGCCATCGGCCGCGCCATCGTGCGCGAGCCGGATATCTTCCTGTTCGATGAGCCGCTTTCCAACCTCGATGCGGCGCTGCGCGTGCAGACGCGTGCCGAAATCACCCGCCTGCATCGCGATATCAAGACGACGATGATCTATGTCACCCACGATCAGGTGGAAGCCATGACCATGGCCGACAAGATCGTGGTGCTGCGCGCCGGGCGCATCGAGCAGGTGGGCAGCCCGCTTGAGCTTTTCGACAATCCGCGCAATCTCTTCGTCGCCGGTTTCCTCGGCTCGCCGCGCATGAACATGCTGAAGGGCACGATCACCAAGGGCAGCGACGGTAGCATCGCCATCGACGCCGGCTACGGTGTGTCACTCCCCTGCCTTGTCGATCCGGCAGCCGTCAGCTCCGGGCAGGCGGTTCTCGCGGGCATTCGCCCCTCGCATTTCACCATCTCCGACAATGCCGGCTTGCCCTTCGAGGTGCAGTATCACGAAAGCCTCGGCACCGAGACCTATCTCTACGGCAATCTCCAGGGCGAGAAAGAGCAGATCATCGTGCATCAGGCGGGCCATTTCGCCCCCGCTTCCGGCTCGGTGCTGAGGATCATGCCGGCACGGGAAAAGGTGCATGTCTTCGATCCCGCCACCGAACTGGCGTTGCCGCGCCTGAACAGCGAAGGGAGAAGTTAGCATGGCCAATCCGACGCTTGCGAGACTGTCCGACCGTGCGCTCGATGCCGTGATGGCGATTGCCGAAGTGCCGCTCAACTTCATCGAGCGGCTGATCGGCAAAAGGCGCATGCCCTATATTTTCCTGATGCCGAACCTCGTTCTCTTCGGCATCTTCACCTTCCTGCCGATTGCCATTGCCGTCGGTTACGCCTTCACCGGCGGCACCGAACTTCTCATCACCGACCGCCCCTTCGTCGGGCTGGAAAATTTCGGCAAGCTGCTGGATTGCCAGAGCTACATGGACCCCGGAAGCTGCCGGGAATCGCTGTTCTGGACGGCGATCTGGAACACGCTGTGGTTTGTCGGCTTCAACGTCGTCGCCACGCTTCTGGTCGCGCTCATCACCGCCCTCATCCTCAACCGGGCGATTGCCGCGCGCGGTTTCTTCCGCGCCATGTTCTTTTATCCGGTGCTGCTGTCGCCCGTCGTCATCGGCCTCATCTGGAAATGGTTCCTCGACCGGAACGGCCTGCTCAACGCCTTTTTCCAGATGCTCGGCGTGCCGCCGGAAATCTTCCTGCTGGATGTCGGCTGGTCGCGTTTCTTCGTCGTGGTGGTCTCGGTCTGGTTCCACATGGGCTTTTATACGCTGATCCTGCTGGCCGGCCTTCAGGCCATCCCGAAGGACCTTTATGAAGCCGCCGCCATCGACGCCGCCTCGCCCCGGCGCACGCTTTTCCGCATCACCCTGCCGCTTCTCGGCCCCAACCTGCTCGTCGTGCTCATCCTCCTGATGATCCGCTCGGTGCAAATCTTTGATGAGGCATGGGTTCTGACCAATGGCGGTGGACCGGGCACGGCCAATACATTCGTCGTGCAATATATCTACCAGATGGCCTTCGGCAGCGATCTGAGGCTGTTCGGCCTTGCGTCCGCCGCATCGGTTCTGATGGGCCTTGTGCTTCTCGCGCTGACGCTCGTGCAACTGCGCCTCGGCAAAAAGATGGAGTCCTGACCATGTCCAACGCCGTCTCCTTCCTCACGCGCACCCGCCGCCCCGGCCGGATCGGCCTCACCGATATACTGTCATGGGTCTGGCTCATCGGCGGCACGCTCGCCGTCCTCATCCCGGTCGTCTGGGCCGCCATGTCATCGCTGAAACCGGAGGCCGAAATCACCCGGTTTCCGCCCAGCCTTCTGCCACGCGCCGCCTTGCAGGTGGACGTGCAGGGTTACGACAAACCTCTCAGCCTCTGGAAAGCCCCCATTGACGGCATCGAGCGGGAAATGGCCATGGTCCGCCGCATCGGGCTGAAAGCCCAGATGGTCGATCCCGCCAATCCCGGCCCGCCCGTCAGCGTTGACACCCGGGAAATAACGCCCGTCCAGAAACTGACTATCGCGACGGAGAACTTCACCGATCCGCTCACCCGGTTCAGCTTCCTGACCTTCCTCAAGAACTCGGTCTTCGTCACCTTCGTCGCAACCGTCCTGACGCTGATCGTCAATGCCATGGCCGCCTTTGCGCTCTCGAAATACCGCTTCCGCGGCGAGAAGGCGATCTTCGTGCTGATCATCTCTACCCTGATGATCCCGCTCACCGTCGTCATGGTGCCGGCCTATCTGGTCATCGTCGGCGTCGGCCTCGTCGACAATCTCTGGGGTGTCATCATCCCGACGGTGGCGACGCCGACCGGCGTGTTCCTGCTGCGGCAATATATGCTGACCATTCCCGATGAGCTGATCGAGGCGGCCCGCGTCGATGCGGCAAGCGAATTCCGTATCTTCTGGCGCATCATCCTGCCGCTGACGGCGCCGGCGCTTGCGGTTCTCGCCATCTTTTCGGTGCTTTGGCGCTGGAACGACTTCCTCTGGCCGCTGATCGTTCTCAGCAGTCGCGAAAACTTCACGCTGCAGGTGGGGCTGAACGCCTTCCAGGGCGAGTTCTCGGTGCAATGGCACTATATCCTCGCCATGACCTTCCTCAGCCTCGCACCTGTCACCGTCGTGTTCCTGTTCCTGCAGCGCTATATCACGACAGGGATTGCCGGCACGGGGATGAAATAAAACGACAAATCATTTGGGGGGCGGCGCGATGCTGCCCCTCAGCACAAGGCGACAACCGAGTTCCAGCCGGTGCGCCGGGCGGGTGGGATCGGCCGCCACAAGCCGCTGCTCCAGCAGCGCAAGCGCCGCGCCGCCCAGCCTGTCGGCGGGCAACTGGATGGTACTGAGCGGCGGCGCACTGAAGGCCGCCGGCATGATATCGTCAAACCCCAATACCGAAACATCGTCCGGCACCCGGATTCCGGCTTCTGTCAGGGCCTTCAGGCAACCGAGCGCCAGATTATCGGCGGCGCAGAAGATCGCCGTGGCGTTTCTGAGCGGTTTTTCCTCGGCCAGCAGGCGGCGGGTGGCGGCCTCACCCCATTCCGGCTCATAGCTCTCCACCTCGATGACCATATCGGCGGGAATAGAGAGACCCGCCGCGAGATACGCGTCGCTATAACCGTCATATCGGCGGCGGATCGTCGTGCGCCCTTTCCAGGTGATGTGCAGAATATTGCGATGCCCGAGCGACAGCAGATGTTCGATACCGAGCCGCGCGCCAAAACGGTTCTCGGCGGTCACCGTATCGACGATCATGGCCGGGTCCTCGCCATTGATCAGCACCACCGGCCGCGAAAGCGCAGACAGCGCCTCGACCAGTTGCGGCCTGTCATCGTTCAGGATCACGATACCGTCGACATTGTCGGCATCCGCCGCCGCCGCCACCGCAACCGGGTCGAGCCGGCTCGTTGTGCTGACATAAGGAACGATGCGAATACCGCGCCGCTCGCATTCGCGCCTGAAGCCGTTCAGCATCGTCCAGCTGACCATGTTGAGGTCGCTCTGCGGTGCTGCATCATTGGTCATGGCCAGAAGCACGACACGCAAAGTGGCGATCGTCGCCTTCTGTCGCCGGTTTTCGAGATAACCGAGTGCGCGTGCCGCCTCCAGCACCCGCTCGCGCACCTGCGTGGTCAAGGGTGCTGTGCCGTTGATGGCGTGCGAAGCCGTGCTCAGCGAAACATTCGCCTCCCGCGCCACGTCCTTAAGCGTCGTTTTCCTGTCTATTTTCATAAAGGGGAAATTCAACCACTCTACTTCGGACGGTGCGGGCAGAAAGCCTGCCTCACGCAGTCGATCTGAAGAATACCCGTGCCTGTTTGCTGCTCTCTCGTCGCTCGAAGACTACAGCATCATCCGTAAATGCGGAATTGATTTCTCTGGGTTTTTAATCCCCCGTAAGAAACGCCGCCCGCAGCGAACCGCGGGCGGCAAGGCCGTCAGAGCGCCTGGGAGATATGGTCGATGCTGCTCTTTACGGCAGCGGCCGGATCCTTCAGCTCGTGCACTTCCGTCGCGAAGGGTTCGAAGCTGTAAGGTCCCTTGTAACCGGCCGCCTCGAGCGTCCTGATCTGGGTGATATTTTCCAGCCGGTCGTCACCATCCACCAGAACGCGGTGGGCATCGAGCATGTCAGCGACGGAGACGGCAGGATCGATCACGCCGGAAATATGCACGAGGCCGGTGCGGTCGGGGAAGAACTCCGTCTCGCCTGCGAGATGGTGGTGGAAGGTGTCGTGCACCAGCCTGTAGACATCGCCGCCACCGGCCGCATCGATGGCCCTGATCGCTTCGGCCTTGGTGCGCAGCGAAGAGACCGGGAAACCGAGCGGCTCAACGAAACCGATCAGGCCGCGTTCCTTAAGGATCGGCTTCATGGCCTTCAGCGCCGTGACGAGATCGTCAAAAGACACCGGCGTACCGTCGTTGAGCGGGCACATGACCAGCGCTTTCGCACCGCTTGCCGCCGCATAATCGGCCATGGCGACGGCCCGCGCAGGCAGATCGCCCGACCAGACGTTGAAGGGATAAAGCGCATTGATCGAGATAATCGTCACACCGGCCTTTTCGGCCGCCGCCTTTACCTCGGCCGGCTCCACCGTGCCGACGATATCAGGCAGGTCGTTGCGGATTTCGACTTCGGTAAGGCCGAGTTCGCGGGCCGTCGCAAAGAACGCCTCAAGGGAAAGCTTCGGCGCGGTAATGTGGTTGATGGCAAAACGCATGAAAGACCTCACTGATAAAGGGCGGGACGGGTGGGAAGCTTGATTTCAACTGCTGCCCCGTCCGTTTCCTGCGCGGCCACGCAGGCGTCGGAGGTGATGGCGGCCACGTAGCCGTCCCAGGAGTTGGGTCCCGATGCCGTGCCCTTCGCCGCCGCATGGATGAAGTCCTGCAATTCCACATCGTAGCTGGCGATGAACCGGTCTTTCCAGTCGGTCAGGATATCGTTCTGCAGCTTGGCGCCAAGGCGGGTCTGCACCGACATCGGCTCCGGCAGGCTGGCAATGCCGTCCTCGCCCACCACCTGGCACTGGATATCGTAGCCATAATGGCAATTGACGAAGATTTCGACGTCGATGATCGTGCCCTTCGCCGTCTCCAGAATGACGATCTGCGGGTCCTTCAGCCGCGCATGGCTTCTGGCCGCCGAACGGGGAAAGAGAACCCGCGCCGAAACATAGTCATCGTCAAGCAGCCAGCGCAGCACGTCGATCTCATGGATCATCGTGTCATGGATCGCCATGGGCGTGACGTATTGCTCCGGAACCGCCGGGTTGCGGTGGGCGGCGTGCACCATGATCGGCGCGCCGATCCTGCTATCGACGGCCTGTTTCAGCGCCACGTAACCGGCGTCATATCGGCGCATGAAGCCCACCTGAACCAGCCGCCTGCCATGCGCCACCTCGGCGTCGACGATGCGTCTTGCGCCTTCCGCCGTTGTTGCCAGCGGTTTTTCGCAAAAGCACGGCTTGCCGGCGGCGATTGCCGCCAGCACATATTGCTCATGGGTTGCGCCCCAGGAGGTGACGAGCACGGCATCCACATCCGGCGATGCGATCAGCTCTTCACCGGTGGCGAAAACGACGGCATCCGGGGCGATGTCGTTTTTGACCGCCTCGGCCGAGGCGCGGTTGACGTCGCTCAGCGCAACGATCTTCGCGCCGCCCAGAACCTTGTTGATACGGCGGGCATGATCACGCCCGATTGCGCCGGTGCCGACGACACCAATTCTGACAGTCATTTGAAAAACCTCATTTCCAGTATTTGGCGACGTATCGCCGGGTTTCGCTGAGCATGAACCGCGCGCTTTCATCGACACGATCTTCCCAGGCAAACACGCAGTTCGAGAGCACGCCGTCGAATTTCATGTCGGCGAGCGTCGCAAAGAAGGTCTCCCAGTCGATCTCGCCCTGGCCGAAATCGGTGTGCTGGTGCACCCTGACCTTGGAACCGGGGGGATTGACGATGTAGCGCAGCTGCGACGACTTGTTGTGATCATAGGTATCGGCAAGGCGCACATGCACCAGATGGCCCTCGGTCGCACGCAGGTTAGCCACCATGTCCGGCCCGTAAAAGAACGTGTGCGGCGCGATGAAGGAGGCCTTTACCGCCTTGGAATTGATGGTCTTGATAATGTCGATGGCAGGCGCGATCTCCTCGATCCAGTCTTCGGGATGGGCCTCCAGCGACAGCATCAGACCTTCCCGTTCAAGGATCGGCACCAGAATATCCATGGCGCGGAAGAACTGCGCTTCGCAGGTTTCCGGGCGATGCAGGCCGGAACGGTCGTTAAGGCTGCGATCCGGCGAACCGCCGCGGCCGAATTCCGAAACGAACATCGGGCATTCCATCTCAACGGCAATCTCGATGGCGCGTTTCCAGTTGTCGATCGCGACCTCCCATTCGTCCGGATAGGGGCTTGCCCAGCGATACATGGGCTGCAGCGTCGCAAGGCCGACACCATGGTCCTTCAGCGCCTTTTTGAATTCGGCGACGCGTTCGGGATAGACCTTCGGCCGGGTCCACCAGGACAGGAAATCCGGACGGGGTGAAAGTTCGACGTAATCATAGCCGAGATCGGCAACCTTGCGGCAGGTCTCGGCCAGCGAAAGGTGTCGGAACATGTGGGGGTCGAGCGTATGTTTCATGGCTGTTTCCAGTGGAGTGATAGATGGACCGGGTCGAAGCCCCCGCTTATTTGGCGTAGGCGGACATGTTTTCCGGGGTCACGAGTTCAAAGGGCACCCAAAGCGTCTTCTCGGTGCCTTGCCCGGCAGCGGCCCTCACCGCCGTCTGAACCGAGACCTCGCCCTGCTTCGTCGCGTTCTGGTAGACGGTAATGTCGAGATCGCCGGCCTGCATGGCGGCAAGGCCGTCCGGCGTGGCGTCGATGCCGGCGATGACCACATCCTTCATGGAAACGCCCCCCGCCTTCAGCGCCTGCGCGGCGCCGATCGCCATTTCATCATTATTGGCGATGACGGCATCGAACTGGATGCCCGCCGTCAGCCAGGAGGAAACGAGGTCCTGCGCCTGCGTGCGGCTCCAGTTCGCCGTCTGCTTTTCGAGGATTTCGATCTTGCAGTCCGGCCGGGCAAACACCGTTTCCACATCCTTGGTGCGCACCAGCGCCGCATGGTTTTCCAAAGGTCCCATCAGGATCACGGCCTTGCCCTTGCCGCCCATCAGCTTGCAGGCGGCTTCCGCCTCCATGGTGCCGGAATCGAGTTCGTTGGAACCGACGAAGGCCGTGCCATCAGGCAGGCCGGTTTCCAGTTCTGCCGGCGGATGATTGACGTAGACGAGCGGGATTTTTGCGGCGGATGCGGCCTTGGTGATCGCCGAGGTGGCATCGCCATCCACGGCATTGACGATGATCGCATCGACACCGTTGGCGATGAAATTCTGCACCTGATTGAGCTGTTTCGAAGGATCGAGCTGGGCGTCCTCCACCAGAAGCTCGATGTTCTTGTCACGCCCGGCCTCAGCCCTGATACCGTTCAGCAAAATCGTCAGGAACGGATTGTCGAACGATGTCATGGAGACCGCAACACGGGTCTCGGCAAGGGCAGGCGTTGCGAAAATGCAGAGCGCAGTCGCCATCAACAGGTTTTTCAAAGTCTTTCCTCCCGCGGAAAACCTCCGCTGGTTCAATCGCACTGATATCGCTGAAGCCGGAATATCCTCCCCCCGCCTCCAGCGTCTTCGGTCTGTTACATCTTGTCAGGCCCGAACGATCTCAGTTCTTGGCCTGATAGTCCTTGAGGTTTGCGGGTGTGACCAGTTCGAAGGGTACGAAAACCTTCTTGTCCACCGCATCCCCCTTTGCCAGTTTCAGCGCCGTATCAACCGCGCCCTTGCCCTGGCCGGCGGCATTCTGGAAAACGCTCACATCCAGCTCACCCGCCGCCATGGCGGCCAGCGCGTCCTGCGTGGCGTCGATGCCGGCGATGATGACGTCATCCATCGACCGGCCGGCCGCCTTCAGCGACTGTATCGCGCCAATGGCCATTTCGTCATTGTTGGAAATCACCGCATCGAACTGCACCCCGGCCGAAAGCCAGTTGGTCATCAGGTCCGAGCCTTGCGTGCGCGACCAGTTGGCGGATTGTTCCTCGACAAGCTTGATGAAGCTGCAATCGGGCGTCGCCACCACATCCTTGATATCCTGCGTGCGCATGCGGGCCGCCTGGTTGGAAAGCTCGCCCATCATCACCACCGCCTTCGCTTCCGCCTTGCCGGCGGCCTTCAGCAGGCGGCAGACTTCCTGCGTCTGCAGGGTGCCGGACTGCTTTTCATCGGAGGCAACGAAGGCCTGTTTTTCCGGCAGGCTGTCGAGGTTGACCGGCTGGCGGTTGACATAGACGAGCGGAATGCCGGCGGCAGCGGCAGCCTGCGAAAGCGCCACGGTCGCATCCGTATCCACCGGGTTGACGATGATGGCGTCGACGCCGGCGGCGACGAAGTTCTGCACCTGGCTCAACTGCTTGCCGACATCGTTCTGCGCATCCTCGATCTGCAGCGAAACGCCGCTCATGCCCTTGGAATAATCGATCATGCCGTTGCGCAGCACGGTCAGGAAATTATCGTCGAACAGGGCCATCGAAACGCCGATGGTTTCCGCCGAGGCGGTCGTCGCCAGCATGGTGGCGAGCGCTGCAATCGCGAAATGTCTTTTCATGTCGTTCTCCTCCAAAACCCTTGAAAAGAACCGGTTGCACGGTCCAGCGCCCATCGCGCCGCCACCGTTTGCCGGCAAAAAAGTACCCGTCGCCGCGAAGACAAGTCCGCAGCCTGAAGCAATCCGAAACATCGTTATTATCGTGGATCAGCCTCCTGCCCGCTCCACACGCAGGCAAGATTTCCCAGTCCCGGCCCGGCGTCAACGGGTCAGCGGCAACCGAAACCATCAAGGCTGATAGAAAGAGACTCCGAATTTATGATAGAATCTATCAAGCCATCAAAGGCTTTCAGGAACCCACAGATGGGCGGGTACAAACCGCTGTCCCGGCGTTTCCGCCATGCCATGTTCGATGCTGTGAACCATGGTGGCGATGAGGTCCGTGCATAATTCACGGAGCGGCGTCTGGAATATGCCGCTGATACGCTTTTCCAGCAGCGCCTGACGGGATTCGGGCGTCAGTTCATTCACAAGACAGACGATGGCCTCCTGCCGGTTTTCCTGCTGCAGGGCCTCGATGACGCCTTCCATGCCGCCGCCGATGCAATAGATGCCGACCAGATCCTTGTGCTTGGCGATGGTGTCCATCACCAGCTCATAGGTCAGCCGCCGGGTTTCCAGCGTGATTAGCGCATCCATCACCTCGAATTCCGGCGCATATTCCCGCATATAGCTGCGAAAGCCGGTCTCGCGCAGCGAATGACCGTGAAAACGGTGCCCGCCGAGCAGCAGAAGCACCTTGCCCCTGCTGCGCGCCAGCCGCGAGATCATCCAGGCCGCCGTGCGCCCGACTTTCATGTTGTTGGCGCCGAGATAAGCTTCCCGCACCCCCTGCGCGAAATCCGAAAGCAGCGAAAATGTCGGAATGCCCTTCGCCTTCAGGGCCTCGACGGCGGCGGTGACATCGTGATGGTCCGGCCCGGTGGCCGCCACGGCCTGCACGCGGCCCTTCATGCCCGTCAGAAGGGCCGCAAGCTCGCTCGGCTCGCCCGACTGGGCAAACTCGATACGCAGATTGAGATGGCGATCCCGGACGTTGCGCGCCGCAAGCTCCAGCTCGTCGGCGAAGGTCTGGTAGAAGGCGTGCCGTTCCTTGCGCAGGATGATGCCGAGACTATAGGAGGGCAGATCGGCCAGCATGCGCTGGCGAATGATATTGGTGGCGTGAAAACCGATCTTCTCCGCCGCCCCGAACACCCGCCGGGAGGTTTCCTCCCGCACCGGCAGGCGACCGTTCAGCACCCGGTCGACGGTGGCGACGCTGACGCCGGCGGCTGTCGCAACATCTGTGATGGTCGGACGTTTCATGCGGGCACCCCGTAGACGGAAAGATTCCCGTCATATCTCGCAAAACATGTCATGGATCATGATGGAATCCAACATGCGTAAAGGGATATGGCATGGAGTGCTTCATCAGGGAATAATCAGGCCAGAGCTGCGCCGCAAGGCCGACTTGCGTGGTCCAGCACCCCTCCCCTTATCTCTGTCCTTGTCACAGAGATCCAGCCAGCCCAAATCCTTGGGCTGAAAGGAGTCCTTCCGCCGCGCAGACGCCCGCCGGCTGGATCCCTGTGACAAGCACAGGAATGAGGGAGGTACCAAGGCGAAAGAATCGCTAACCGAGTGCCGGACGAGCAGAAGTCGCTCCAGAAGAAATCGAGGCAGCGGCATTCGCACCGTTTTGGCGATGCCGAATGCCGCCAGACAATCAGACCCGTTCCAGCGCCACGGCGATACCCTGCCCGACGCCGATGCACATGGTAGCGAGAGCAAGACGCTTGCCGGTCAGCGAAAGTTCGAGCGCCGCCGTGCCGGCAATGCGCGCGCCGGACATGCCGAGCGGATGGCCGAGCGCGATGGCGCCGCCATTGGCATTCACCCGCGCATCGTCATCCGCAATGCCGAGCTGCCTCAGCGTCGCAAGGCCCTGGCTGGCGAAAGCCTCATTCACCTCGATCACGTCGAGCTGCTCCTGCTTCAGCCCGAGCCGGGCCAGCAGCTTTGCGGAGGCCGGGGCCGGGCCGATGCCCATGACGCGCGGCGGCACGCCGGCGGCGGCACCGCCGAGAATGCGGGCAATCGGCGTCAGACCGTATTTCTTCGCGGCCTCCGCCGATGCGACGATGAGTGCGGCCGCGCCGTCATTGACGCCGGACGCATTGCCCGCCGTCACCGTTGCGCCCTCGCGCCTGTTGACCGGCTTCAGCTTCGTCAGCGCTTCAAGGCTCGTGGCGCGCGGGTGTTCATCCTTCGACACCACCAGCGGATCGCCCTTGCGCTGCGGGATGGTCACGGACACGATTTCCCTGTCGAGGCGACCATTGGCCTGCGCGTCAGCCGCCTTCTGCTGGCTGCGAACGGCGAAGGCGTCCTGATCCTCACGGGAGACCTGATAGTCAATGGCGACGTTATCACCGGTTTCCGGCATGGAATCGACGCCATATTGCGCCTTCATCAGCGGGTTGACGAAACGCCAGCCGATGGTGGTGTCGTAGATTTCGGCATTGCGCGAAAAGGCGCTCTCCGCCTTCGGCAGAACGAAGGGCGCTCGGCTCATGCTTTCCACGCCGCCGGCGACCATCAGCTCCGCTTCGCCCGATTTCACGGCGCGGGCGGCTGCGATGAGGGCATCCATGCCCGAACCGCACAGCCGGTTGATCGTCGTTCCGGTCACCGAAACTGGCAGGCCGGCGAGCAGCAGCGACATGCGTGCGACGTTGCGGTTATCTTCGCCCGCCTGGTTGGCGCAACCGAAGATCACATCCTCGACGGCTTCCCAGTCGACGGACGGGTTGCGCTCGACGAGCGCCTTCAGCGGCACCGCGCCGAGATCGTCGGCCCGCACCGAAGAAAGCGCGCCGCCGAAGCGGCCGATGGGCGTGCGGATATAGTCACAGATGAATGCATCGGTCATCGGTTTCTCCTCAAAGTTCCGGGGCGACGAGATCGGCAACCTCGCCATCGACCGCCAAAGGCGCGCCGGTCATGGCCTGCAATTCATCGAAGGTCATCGCCGGCAGTTTTTCACGCAGCACGAAACGGCCATCCACCACGTCAATGACAGCATGGCTGGTATAAATGCGGGTGATGCAGCCAACACCGGTCAGCGGAAAAGCGCATTTTTCAACGAGCTTCGGTTCGCCGTTCTTGGTCACATGTTCGGTGATGACGAAGACCTGCTTGGCGCCATGCACCAGATCCATGGCGCCGCCGACGGCCGGCACGCCCTTGGAGCCAACGCGCCAATTGGCGAGATCGCCATTCTGCGCCACCTGATAGGCTCCGAGGATCGCCACATCCAGATGCCCGCCGCGCACCATGGCGAAGCTGTCGGCATGGTGGAAGAAGGCCGCACCCGGCTTCAGCGTCACAGCCTTCTTGCCGGCATTGATGAGGTTCCAGTCCTCTTCGCCTTCCGGCGGCGCTTCGCCAAAATTCAGGATACCGTTTTCGGTATGGAAGATCGCCTGACGGCCGGGCGGCTGGTAGCGCGCCACCATCTCCGGAAAGCCTATGCCGAGGTTGACGTAAGCGCCATCCTCGATGTCCTGCGCCGCGCGCCATGCGATCTGGGCGTTGGAAAGCTTGATGTCTTCGCGGGTGTCGATGGTCTGGGTCATGCGTAGGCTACTCCCGCACGAATGAGAACTTCTTCCTGTTGCGGATCGGGGATTTCCACGACGCCGTTCACGAAAATGCCGGGCGTGACGACATGCTCCGGATCGATCTCCCCGGCGGCCACGATCTTCGAGACCTGCGCGATGGTGGTCTTTGCGGCCATGCACATCAGCGGGTTAAAATTGCGGCCCGCCTTGTTGTAGGTGAGGTTGCCATAGGTATCGCCAAGCTCGGCCTTGACGATGGCGAAATCCGCCTTCAGCCAGCGTTCCTGAACGTAAGAGCGGCCGTCGAATTCGGCGATCACCTTGCCTTCAGCCAGTTCCGTGCCGAAGCCGGTGGGGGTGTAGAAGGCCGGAATGCCGGCACCGCCGGCGCGGATGCGCTCGGCAAGCGTGCCCTGCGGCACCAGTTCCAGCTCGATTTCGCCGGCCAGATATCTGTCGGTAAAGGCTCGCGGATCGGAAGAGCGCGGGAAGGAGCAGATCATCTTCCTGACCATGCCGGCGTCGATCATCGCGGCGATGCCGATGCGGCCGTTGCCGGCATTGTTGTTGATGACCGTCAGGTTCTTCGGGCCCTTGTCGATCAGCGCATGGATCAACTCGATGGGCGCGCCGGAGCCGCCGAAACCGCCGATCATGATGGTTGCACCGTCACCGATGCCGGAAAGCGCCTCTTCCGCACTCTTGATTGTCTTGTCCATGAAAACCTCCATCCAGCCGGACGGATGGAACCCGCAAGGCTGCCTGAGCGTGAGGTAAATCCGAAACCAGCTCGACGGCAAGGATTTTGTGCGCTATATGATTTTTGTTCGTATATCGCACAAATGGAGCCGCGATATGGCTGTCAGCGAAAGAGATATGATGGGCGGTCTCGCCAAGGGATTGCGGGTGATCGAGGCCTTCAGCGCCGAGCGGCCGCGCCTGTCGATTTCCGATGCCGCCGAGATTGCCGGGCTGGACCGCGCCACGACGCGGCGCTGTCTGCTGACGCTTTCGGAACTCGGTTATGCCGCTTATGACGGCAAGTTCTTTACCGTGACGCCGAAGGTGCTGCGCCTCGGCACCGGCTGTCTGGCCACCATGCCGCTGCCGCGCATCGTGCAACCGCTGCTCGACCGCCTTTCCGAAGAGATCGGACAGAGCACCTCCGTTTCCATTCTGGATGAGACCGAGATCGTTTATGTCGCCCGCGCCGCGCAGCAGCGGGTCATGTCGATTGCGCTGATGCCGGGTTCGCGCCTGCCCGCCTATTGCACCTCCATGGGCCGGGTTCTTCTTTCGGCGCAGACTGCCGAGCGGCAGCGCGACATTCTCGAAGCCTCGAAGCTGGTCGGCCGCACGGAAAAGACCATTACCAGCATGGACGCTCTGCTCGCCGAAATCGAGGCCACCGGCCATCGCGGTTATGCGCTGATCGATCAGGAGGTCGAGATCGGCCTTCGCTCCATTGCAGTACCGCTGAAAACCGTGCGCGGGCAGACGGTTGCCGCCCTCAATGTCGGGCTCGCCGCCTCGGTCGCCTCGATGGAGGACCTCGTGGAGCGATACCTGCCCGCGCTTCTTGCCGTTCAAGGGGAACTGGCAAGAATGCTGGTCTGAAGCGGCACCTGCCGCGCCCCGGAATCCCCCATTTTCCGCTGCTCCGCCAGCCGCCAGGCGCGCGGGGTCATGCCGGTCTCGCGCTTGAAGAAGCGGTTGAAATAGGCCGGATCGGCAAAACCCAGCCCCTCCGCAATCATCTGCACGCTGGAAACGGTAAAGATCAGCTCCTGCTGGGCGATCTCGATCTGACGTTTAGCGATCAGCCGCTGCAGGCTGAGGCCGGAAACGGAGCGGACCAGACGATTGAGATGGGTCTCGGAAAGACCGAGCTTCTTCGCGTAAAACTCCGCCTTTTGCGGCTCGCGAATATGGCGTGCAATCAGTGACAGCAAAAGTTCGAAACGCTGTTCCGCAAGACCTTCGCCGGTGCCTTCCAGGAGCGGCCGCGCCGCCCGCGCCAGAAGCGCCGTCACGATGGCCAACTGACCTTCGATGATGGCATCCCGGCCTGTCTCACGTGTTTCATATTCTGCGGAAATCTGTTCGAACCCGCTGCGCAGGCGTTCGCCATCGGTAAAATCCCGCAACGGCAACAGGACAGGCCGGTGGAAATTCCGCAGCAACAGCGCCTGCACCGATGCCGGCAGGGCGCCCGGCAGCACGGTAACGATCACCCCGCCAATATCGCGTGAAAACCGGAAGCCGTGTTCGAAACCCGGCGGCACGACAATGGCGACCGGCGGGCGGATCGCCTCGATGCGGCCATCCAGCAGCGCATCGCCCTCGCCGCCCCAAATGTACAAGATTTGCTGAAAGGCAGCGTGACGGTGCAGGCCGATTTCAAAGCGGTGAAGGCTGCTTCTGGAAAAAAGCGTCTCGCAATGAAAGCGGAAATCAGTGCCTTGCACCGCTTCTTCGCCATACAAACCCTCACTCGCAGCAAGCCGCATGTTCCCTCGCTCCTCCGCAAAATGGTCGGATTGTGCAATTTGCCGATCAGAAAGTCCATTGAGCTTGCCGCATCCCTTGGTCAATTTCTTGATAGGAGACAAGTTCGGGAGGAAACAATGCGCACCCAGGTCGTCATCATCGGCTCCGGCCCCTCGGGGCTTCTGCTTGGCCAGCTTCTGGCCAGAGAAGGCGTCGAGACCGTCATTCTCGACCGGGTCAGCAAGGACTACATTCTCGGCCGTGTCCGCGCCGGCGTGCTGGAAGAAGGCACGGTGCAGCTCATGGAAAAGGTCGGCGCGGATAAACGCCTGCGCCGGGAAGGCCTGCCGCATGACGGATTTTCGCTGACCTTCGACGGCCGCGACCACCGTATCGATCTCTTCGACCTGACCGGCGGCAGCCACGTGATGGTCTATGGCCAGACCGAGGTGACCCATGATCTGATGGATGTGCGCGAAGCGGCAAACCTTGTGACCATCTACGACGCCGGCAATGTCGAACCGCATGATTTCGATGGCGCAAGCCCCTATGTCACCTATCAGAAAGATGGCGTAAGCCACCGGATCGATTGCGATTTCATCGCCGGCTGCGACGGCTTCCACGGGGTGAGCCGCAAATCCGTGCCGCAGGGCGCCATCAAGGAATTCGAGAAGGTCTATCCTTTCGGCTGGCTCGGCATTCTGGCCGATGTGCCGCCCGTCAACCATGAACTCATCTATGCCAACCACCCGCGCGGTTTTGCGCTCTGTTCCATGCGCTCGCACACGCGCAGTCGTTATTACATTCAGTGTTCGCTGGAGGACCGGCCGGAGGACTGGAGCGACGAGCGTTTCTGGGACGAAATCCGCCGCCGCCTGCCGGAAAACCATGCGGATGCCATGGTCACCGGCCCGTCCTTCGAAAAATCCATCGCGCCGCTTCGGTCCTTCGTCTGTGAACCGATGCGGTTCGGAAGGCTGTTTCTGGCCGGAGACGCCGCCCACATCGTGCCGCCGACGGGCGCGAAGGGTCTCAACCTCGCCGCCAGCGATGTGCATTATCTGAGCGAGGCGCTGATCGAATTTTATCGCGACCGTTCCGAGGCCGGCATCGACGGCTATTCGCAGAAGGCGCTTTCCCGGGTCTGGAAGGCCGTGCGTTTCTCCTGGTGGATGACGACGATGATGCATCGCTTCCCTGACACAGGAGATTTCGGCCAGCGCATTCAGGAAGCGGAACTGGACTACCTCGTGCAATCGCGCGCCGCTTCCACCGCGCTTGCAGAGAATTATGTGGGGCTTCCCTATTAGGGGCTGCCCCAGACACGCGGCTTTTATCTCTACCGTTTTCACACCCGTCACCCCGGACCTGATCCGGGGTCCAGCGCGATCAAGTCATTGATCGCAAAAGACTCTTTTCACGGCGCAGACGCGCGGTGGCTGGATTCCGGCTCAAGGCCGGAATGACGGAGGAGAGGTTCTCAGACTTTTCCGGCTCTCACTCTCATCTCAATAACCGGCCTCCGGCCTCCCATCCAGCAACTCGCCCGCCGCCTCGCGAATAGCCTGCATCAGCAGCGACAGCGGCAGCGAGGGCTGCGTATCGGCCCTCACCGTCAGCCCCACCGGGCCGCTGGTATCGCCGGTCTCGACGGGCAGGATAGCCAGAACACCATCCGCCACATCCGCCGCCACCACGCCTTCCGAGATGATCCAGATCGCATCGCTGGTGCGCAGGAAGGCGCGGCCGAAGGCGTCGGACACGGTTTCGATGCGGATCGGCAGGGCCGGCACGCCGTTGGCGATCAAAAACTGCTCGACGACAGGGCCGATGACCGATTGGCGTGTCGGCATCAGCACGGGATATTCATGCAGGTGATCGAACACCGAAAGGCCGGGGGACAACAGCGGGTGCCCGGCGCGCACCACGAAGCGGACCTTTTCCGAATAGAGATGCTCGAAGGAAAAGCCCGCCATTTTCTGCGGCGCGGCCAGACGGCCGACAACAAGATCGAGATCGCCGACGCGCAATTGTTCCAGCAGCACGGCGTTTTCGCCCGTCACGATCTTTACCGGGCTGCCGGTCTTTTCCGCGAGAAAACCGGCCATCGCCTTCGGCATGATGCGAACAGACACCGTGGGCAGAGCGCCGACCCGCACCGGCGGACCGGCACGCGCCGCCTCCTGCGATACCGAATCGACCGCCTGCCTGAGCGCCGTCATCGTCGCGCCGGCGTGGCGCAGGAACACCTCGCCATAACGGCTGATGCGGATGCCGCGCCCCTCCCGGTCGAACAGCGAGACGCCGAGAATATCTTCCAGTTCACGGATCGTCTTCGTCACGGCCGGCTGGCTGACATGCAGGATTTCCGCAGCCCGGATGACGCTTTTCTGCCGCGCCACCTCCACGAAAGTCTGCAGGTGGCGGAACTTGATACGTTGATCGACCATCGCTCATATAATCCACAGGTTATGATTTTCATCGATAATGTCATTTTACTTAACCGGAACCCGCTTGCAATATCCCCGGCAGGAGGAGCACATCATGCATTTTCTGCGCTGCGGCGAGACCGTGATCCATTACCGCGTCAGGGGATTGGACACAGGCAAGCCGGTCATCGCCTTCATCAATTCGCTCGGCACCGATTTCCGCATATGGGATGCGGTGATCGAAGCGCTCGGCGATGATTATGCCTATGTGCTGCACGACAAGCGCGGCCACGGGCTCTCCGATATCGGGCACGCTCCCTATTCCATCGACGATCATGCCGGCGATCTGATCGCGCTGCTCGATCATCTTGGCGTGAAGAGCGCGATCATCTGGGGCCTGTCGGTGGGCGGCCTGATTGCGCAGGGGCTTTATGCCCGCCGTCCCGATCTGGTGCGCGCGCTCATACTCAGCAACACCGCCCACAGGATCGGCACGGCCGAGATGTGGAACGCCCGCATCGACAAGATCGCCGCAGACGGCCTCGTCTCGCTGGTCGATCCCGTCATGGAGCGCTGGTTCACACCCGCCTTTCGCAAGCCCGACAATGCCGCCTATGCCGGCGCGCGCAACATGCTTTCGCAACAGCCGGAAGCCGGTTACAGCGGCACCTGCGCCGCCATCCGCGATGCGGATTTTACCGAAGAGGCCGGGCGCATCGCCGTGCCGACGCTTTGTGTCGCGGGCGATCAGGATGGCTCAACACCGCCGGAGCTGGTGCAATCGCTGGCCGGTCTCATTCCCGCAAGCCGCTTTGTCACCATTGCCGGCTGTGGCCATATTCCCTGCCTTGAACAGCCGCTCACGTACGCGCAGGCGGCGTGCATTTTTCTCAAGACCTTGCCGGAGCACTGACCGATGGCGGACCATATCGACAAGAACGAACGTTTCGAACAGGGCATGAAAACCCGCCGCTCCGTGCTCGGCGACGCCCATGTGGACCGGGCGCAAACCATGACGTCCGGTTTCGACCAGCCTTTCCAGCAGCTCATCACCGAAGCCGCCTGGGGAACGGTGTGGTCCGGCAACCACTGGACGAAGCGCGAGCGCTCGATGGTGACCATCGCCCTGCTCGCCGCACTCGGGCAGGACGAAGAGCTGGCCATGCATGTGCGCGCCACCGCCAATACCGGCGCCACCGAGGCGGATATTCGCGAGGCCCTGCTGCATGTGGCGATCTATGCGGGCGTGCCCGCCGCCAACCACGCTTTCAAAATCGCCAAGCTTGCCCTAGCCAGCATGAAAGCCGATAGTTCCAGCGAGGAGGAGACGAAATGAGCAACCAGCCGCCGGAAACCGGACCGTTCTTCGCACGCAACCGCGACATTCATCCGCTCGCCCATGCGCCCGGATACAAAACCTCGATCCTGCGTTCGCCGCAGCGCGCGCTGATTTCGCTGGAAGGCACCAGGAGCGAGATCACCGGCCCGGTCTTCGGCCATGGCATGCTGAACCCGCTGGATAATGACCTCATCCTCAACTATGCCCGCCCTGGCGAAATGCCGGTCGGGCCGCGCATTCTGGTGCACGGCCGGGTGCTGGACGAGCGCGGCCGCGGCGTGGATGGCGCGCTGGTGGAATTCTGGCAGGCCAATGCCGGCGGACGCTACCGCCACAAGAAGGAAAGCTACCTCGCCGCCATCGATCCGAATTTCGGCGGCGTCGGCCGCACGATCACGGATGAGAACGGCTATTACTGGTTCAAGACCATCCAGCCCGGCGCTTATCCCTGGCCGAACGGCGTCAATGACTGGCGGCCGGCCCATATTCACTTCTCGGTCTTCGGCCACGGGTTCGCCCAGCGGCTCATCACCCAGATGTATTTCGAAGGCGACCCGCTCATCTGGAAATGTCCGATCGTCAAGACCATTCCGGATGAGGATGCGATCAGAAGGCTGATCGCGCCGCTGGACATGAATGCGACGCTGCCGATGGACATGCTGGCTTACAAGTTCGATATCGTTCTGCGCGGGCGCCGCTCGACCCTTTTCGAAAACCGCATGGAGGGCAACTGACCATGGTGCAGCCGCTCAACTATCTCAAGGAAACCGCCTCGCAGACGGCCGGCCCTTACGTGCATATCGGCTGCACGCCGAATTTCGTCGGCATCGAGGGCGTGTTCGAGAAGGATCTCGGCTCCGGTCCGCTTTATAACGACAAGGCCCGCGGCGAACGCATCAGCGTGCGCGGCACGGTCTATGACGGTGCGGGCATGGCGCTGAAGGATGCGCTGATCGAAATCTGGCAGGCCGATACCGACGGTTATTACAACAGCCCCAGCGAAACGCGGGGCAAGGCCGATCCGAATTTCATCGGCTGGGGCCGCTCGCCCGGCGACATGGATACGGGTGAGTTCGTCTTCGAAACCATCAAGCCCGGCAAGGTGCCGTTCCGCGATGGCCGGCCGATGGCGCCGCACATCACCTTCTGGATCGTCGCACGCGGCATCAATATCGGCCTGCAGACCCGCATGTATTTCCCGGAAGAACAGGAGGCCAATGCCGCCGACCCGGTTCTTGCCCGCATCGAGCAGAAAAGCCGCATCGCCACGCTTGTCGCCAAAAAAGAGGAAGGCAACGTCTATCGTTTCGATATCCGCCTTCAGGGCGAAGGCGAAACCGTGTTTTTCGATATCTGACGCATATCGCGCAAAAGAAAGCGAGACGGAAGATGAGCCTTTCCCCCTTCGAACATCCGTTTTTGTCAGGCCTCTTCGGCGACAGCGAGATCGTCGAGCTGTTTTCGGCAAGAGCGGATATCGACGCCATGGTCCGTTTCGAGACGGGGCTGGCGCAGGCGGAAGCGCAGGCCGGCATCATCCCCGAGGATGCGGCAGAAGCAATCGTTTCGCGGCTTTCGGACTTTGCCGCCGATATGACCGCGCTTCGCCATGGCGTCGCGAAGGACGGCGTCGTGGTTCCCGAACTCATCCGGCAGATGCGCGCGGCGGTCGCCGGCCAGGCGGCGGAAAGGGTGCATTTCGGCGCCACCAGCCAGGATGTCATCGATACCAGCCTGATGCTGCGGCTGAAGGCTGCGACGGAAATCATCTCCGCCCGGCTCGGCCGCCTAATCGATACGCTGGGAGACCTTGCCTCCCGCGACGGCCACAACCCACTGACGGGCTATACCCGCATGCAGGCCGCCATCGGCATCACCGTCGCCGACCGTGCGGCGAGCTGGACTGCACCGCTGGAGCGCCACCTGCTGCGGCTCGAAAGTTTTACGCAGAGCGGCTTCGCCCTGCAATTCGGCGGGGCGGCCGGTACGCTGGAAAAGCTTGGCGACAATGCCGCAGCGGTGCGAGCCGATCTCGCAAAACGGCTCGGCCTTGCCGACAGGCCGCAATGGCAAAGCCAGCGCGACAGCATCGCCGAATTCGCCAATCTGCTCTCGCTGATCACCGGCGCGCTCGGCAAGTTCGGGCAGGATATCGCGCTGATGGCAGAGCTCGGTGCGGAAATCCACCTCTCCGGCGGCGGCGGCTCCTCGGCCATGCCGCACAAACAGAACCCGGTCAATGCCGAAACGCTGGTGACGCTCGCACGCTTCAATGCCGTGCAGATATCCGCCCTGCACCAGTCGCTCGTGCACGAACAGGAACGATCTGGCGCGGGCTGGATGCTGGAATGGCTGTCGCTGCCGCAAATGGTGACGGCAACCGGCGCCTCGCTGCTGATCGCCGGGCGATTGGCCGAGCAGATAGACAGGCTGGGCAAAGGCGAAAACTAGCCGCAAGGCCGGTCGATTTCGTGTGCAAACTTGGTTTTCGGGCACTGCCGAACAGCAGCCGGAGACGATGCGACGACGCGCGGGAAGTGATTGTACTTTTCCGCATTAGTCATTGATAAAAAAGACTTTATTCAGAAATCCAGAAAATGAAAAAACAGCATGAAAGCTGCTTTTTAACCGGACATGCCGCTTGACACAAAAATGAACTAACTGGTACAAACATTATAATTAACAGCCTGCCGCCAACAAGGGTTTTGAAGCCTGCGGCGACAGTGAACGACAAATGGAGGGCTTTGGCGCCGCAAGGTTTCCAAAGCAATGCGGACAAGGCGAAACGCCTGTCCGGACCCGAACGGGTTGGGAGGAAGAATGTCTTACAGTCTCGATTTTTCGGCGGTCATAGACCGCCTTCCCGAGCTGCTTTTAGCCTGTCTGGCGACGATCGGCCTTGCGATTGCCGGCATGTCGCTCGCCACCGTCATCGGCGTTCTGGGCGTCGTCGCCCGCCGCTCGCGGTTCAAGCTGCTGCGCGGCCTCGTCATCGGTTTTGTGGAAACAATCCGCAACACGCCGTTTCTGGTGCAGATATTCTTCATCTTCTTCGCCCTGCCGCAGATCGGCATCAAGCTCAACCCGACGGTAACGGCCATCATCGCGCTGGCTCTGAACGGCGGCGCCTATGCGATTGAAATCATTCGCGGCGGGGTCGATTCCATTCCCAAGGGCCAGGTCGAGGCGGGGCTTGCGCTCGGCCTTCACCGCGCGCAAATCTTCCGGCACATCATCCTGAAGCCGGCGCTGCGGGCGGTCTATCCCTCGCTCACCAGCCAGTTCATCATGCTGACGCTGACCACCTCGGTCTGCACCTCGATCGCCGCTTACGAGCTGACCTCGGTGGCGCAGAAGATCGAGGCGGATACCTTCCGGTCCTTCGAGGTCTATTTCTCGATCACGCTGCTTTATCTGGTCATTTCCTCGCTGATGATGGGCATTTTCTCGCTCATCTCCCGCGCATCCTTCAGCTATCCGGTCAAGTGAGGAAAAGACAATGGCATCCATCGGTCCCAACGAACTCTTCTTCCTGCTGCAAGGCCTGAAATGGACGCTTGCGCTGACCATCATCGGCTTTATCGGCGGCGGCGTCTTCGGCCTTTGCGTGGCGCTTGCCCGCGTCGCGGACAGCCCGGCGATCCAGCGCGCCAGCACCGGTTACATCGCCGTCTTTCAGGGCACGCCGCTCCTGATGCAGCTTTTCGTGGTCTATTACGGCGTGGCGCTTGCGGGCCTCAATGTCGATGCCTGGATTGCGGTCGCCATCGCTTTTACGCTGCATGCCAGCGCCTTCCTCGGCGAAATCTGGCGCGGGGGCATCCAGGCGGTGCCGAAGGGCCAGACGGAAGCCGCCAATGCGCTCGGCCTGCATTACATCTCGCGCATGAAGGACGTGGTTCTGCCGCAGGCCTTCAAGATTTCGCTGCCGGCCACCATCGGTTTCCTCGTGCAGCTCATCAAGGGCACCTCGCTTGCAGCCATTGTCGGCTTCGTCGAGCTGTCGCGCGCCGGCCAGATCGTCTCCAACCAGACGTTCCGCCCACTCACCGTCTTCGCCCTCGTCGGCGTCATTTATTTCCTGATCTGCTGGCCGCTTTCCCTGTGGGGCGCCAGCGTTGAAAAGCGGCTGCAGACCGCAACCCGCTAAGTCCATGAAGATCTCATCAGCTTTGTAAGGAGGAGCAAAAGATGAAAACCACCAGCATGAAATTCTCTCGCCGCGCCCTGCTCGCGCTCGCCGCGGCAACCGTTGCCCTGCCCTTCGTCGCACCGGTCGATGCTTTCGCCGGCACGGTGGAAGAGGCCAAGGCCAAGGGCAAGGTCGTCATCGGCATTCAGGGCGACAACTCGCCGTGGGGCTTCGTCAATTCCAGCGGTGTGCAGGATGGCCTCGATGCCGATATCGGCAAGGCCTTTGCCGATTATCTCGGCGTCAAGGTTGAGTTCGTCCCGCTCGCCGTGGCCAACCGCATCCCGGCACTGCTGACCGGCAAGGTCGATGTCCTCTTCGCAACCATGGGCATGACTGCAGAGCGCGCCAAGACCATCCAGTATTCCAAGCCCTATGCCGGTAACGTGCTCTCCGTCTATGGTCCCAAGGACAAGAAGATTGCTGGTTACGACGATCTGACCGGCGTTGCCGTCGGCGTTCCGAAGTCGAGCGCCATGGACACTGCTATCACCGCCGGCGCCGGCTCCAAGGCCAACATTCTGCGTTTTGACGACGACGCCGCCAACATCCAGGCGCTCATTTCCGGCCAGGTTGAAGTCGTCGGCGGCAACCAGTTCTACGGTGACCGCCTGAACAAGGCTGCTGATGGAAAATACGAATCGAAGTTCGACCTGACGACGCTTTACAATGGCGCCGGCACCCGCCCGGGTGAAAAGGACTGGAATGAAACCATCAACGCCTTCCTCGACAAGATCAAGTCGGATGGCCAGCTCGCCAAGATCTACGACAAGTGGATGAAGCGCGAAGTGCCTGCATTCCCGGAAAGCCTGCCTGATATCCCGTTCACCGTGAAGTGACCCTTCACCCGCGGTGCAAGATCGAAATATCGGGAAACCGATGGGAATCTTCAGACAAGAGACAGTATGCGCACTGCGCTTGGCGTCAGGACTGGCAGCTTGCTGCCAATCCTGACGCCTGCGAGTGCAAGTGCCAGAACATTTGAAGACGACGTCCCCCTGCATCGTCAACTGAAACTCCTGCTTAGCATGAAGGAACGTTCCATGCCGCAATCTGCCGAACAGGCTCCGCTGATCGCCCTTGAAGGGGTTGGAAAGTGGTACGGAGCCTTCCACGCGCTGAAAAACGTCAACATGACGGTTCGCAAGGGTGAAAAAATCGTTCTTTGCGGGCCGTCCGGTTCGGGCAAATCCACGCTCATCCGCTGTATCAACCATCTGGAGGAAATCCAGGAGGGCAAGATCACGGTCGAGGGAACGACGCTGTCGGATTCCAGCCGCGCCATCGATGCGGTTCGCCGCGAAGTGGGCATGGTGTTCCAGAGCTTCAATCTCTTCCCGCACAAGACCATCATGGAAAACTGCACGCTCGCGCCCATGCGGGTGAAAGGCCTGTCGAAAGCCGATGCGGAGGCGACGGCGCGCAAATATCTGGAGCGCGTGCGTATTCTCAACCAGGCAGACAAGTACCCGGCCCAGCTTTCCGGCGGCCAGCAGCAGCGTGCGGCCATCGCCCGGGCGCTGTGCATGGAGCCGAAGGCAATGCTGTTCGATGAGCCGACCTCGGCGCTCGACCCGGAAATGGTCAAGGAAGTGCTCGACACCATGATCGGCCTTGCCCGCGACGGCATGACGATGATCTGCGTGACCCATGAAATGGGCTTTGCACGGCAGGTGGCCGACCGGGTGATCTTCATGTCGGACGGCGAGATCATCGAGGAAGGCCCGCCGGAAGAATTCTTCCGCGATCCCAAGCACCAGCGCACGCGCACGTTCCTCGGCGAAATTCTCGCCCACCACTGAGGTTCGCGCGCTCTTAAGACAGGCGGGAATAATCCCGCCTCTCCCACACCGTCCGATGAGCGACACGTGATCATGACAGAAAAAACATCCTTCAAGGTCGGCCTGATAGGCGCCGACATCCAGCTATCGAAATCGCCTGCTCTGCATATGCGCGAGGGCGCGGCCCATGGTCTCGATTATTCCTATGAGCTTGTGGATGTCACCGCCCGCAAACTGCCGGAAACGGCGCTTCCGGAGCTTCTTTCCGAGCTCGAAGCACGCGGGTTTGCCGGCACCAACATTACCCATCCGTTCAAGCAGGCGGTCATCCCGCATCTGCATGAACTGTCGGACGACGCCCGGATGCTGGGCGCGGTCAATACGGTGGTTTTTCGCGATGGGCGACGGATCGGCCATAATACGGACTGGTACGGCTTTCACGAAAGCTTTGTCCGTGGCCTGCCGGATGCAAAACGCGATCGGGCACTGCTGGTCGGCGCGGGTGGCGCCGGGGTTGCCGTCGCACACGCGGCGTTGAAGCTCGACATTGCCCGCCTTGATATTTTTGATCGGGATTTGGCAAGGGCCGAACGCCTGGCGCAGGACCTCAACGGCCGTTTTGGCGAGGGTCGCGCCTTTGCGGTGAAGGACCCGGCCGCGTCCCTGCCCTATGCAGATGGCCTGATTCACGCCACGCCGATGGGCATGCCAGCGCATCCCGGCATGCCTGTTGCCGCCGATCTCATCGAACAGCGACATTGGGTGGCCGACATTGTCTACATGCCGCTTGTGACAGAGCTTTTGGCCACCGCGGCACAGAAGGGTTGCCGCACCTTGCCAGGCGGCGGCATGACGGTGTTTCAGGCCGTCGGCGCATTCCGCCTATTCTGCGGCCGCGAGCCGGATGCCGGGCGCATGACGGCGCATTTCACCGAGCTTTGTATGGCGGAGGGCGTCGCATGAGCCTCTTCACGGTCCTCAACGGTCCCAATCTCAACCTGCTTGGCCAGCGCCAGCCGGAAATCTATGGCTATGAAACGCTTGCCGACGTCGAAGCAAACTGCCGCGCCATCACCGACGCTGCTGGCCACACGCTGTTTTTTGCCCAGAGCAACCGGGAATATGAGATCATCGACTGGATCCATGAAGCCCGCGGCAAGTCCGCGGGCATCGTCATCAATCCCGGTGCTTTCACACACACGTCTGTAGCGATCCTCGATGCCCTGAATACCTTCGAGGCTCCCGTCATCGAGGTGCACATCTCGAACATTCACAAGCGCGAGGCCTTCCGGCACCACTCCTACATTTCGCCCCGTGCAGAGGGCGTGATCGCTGGGTTGGGTATCGAAGGATACGAGGTGGCTCTCAGCCACCTTATCAAGCGTCTTTCACGATCTTCGTGAGATGGGCGGGCGCCAGCACATAACGCAGCACCATGTCGCTGGCGTGCCGCGACAAGGTCTCCTGGCCTTCATCGGTAAACAGGCTGTCGCCAAAGATAAACGAGAACGTCGCGACATTAGAGACGTTGAAAAACGACAGGGCGCTGATCTGCCAGTGCAATTCCAAGGCGTCGATACCCTGCCGAAAGATGCCGCTCTGCTGGCCGCGCACCAGCACGCTCTCCAGCGCCTCGATGGCGGTGCGGTTCAACTCGCGTATCGTCCCGGAAGACTGCATGTGCCGCCCGTGGTGAATATTCTCGATCATCACCATTCGGATGAAGGCCGGGTTACGCCGGTGGTGATCGAACGTGAACCGACAGAGCTTCTCGAGTGCCGCCACAGGCTCCAGCTCATCCAGGCCCAGATCGCTTTCCCCACCGCGTACCTTGGCATATGCCTCTTCCAGCACGTGCTGATAAAGGCTCTCCTTGTCGGTGAAGTAATAATAGATCATGCGCTTGGACGTGCGCGTGCGCGCGGCGATTTCATCGATCCGCGCTCCCGACAGACCGTTTTGCGAAAACTCCTCCATCGCCACGGACAGAATATCGCGCCGCACACCCTCCGGGTCCCGTTTCGCCGGCTTGATTTCTGCTGTGCCTTTGGAAGTCGCGGTTTTCGTCATGGTCGATCAATCCACCCTTGGGCTTGCGGTTACCGCCCACGCCCGTATTATTAACCAATCAGTACATAAGGCTGAAAAGGAAGGCAATATGGCGAGCTATGACACAGCAGGACACGGCATGCCAATGCGCACATCCATTGCAACCGTATCGATCAGTGGCGAATTCCCCGAAAAACTGGCGGCGATTGCCAAGGCAGGCTTTTCGGGCGTTGAGATTTTTGAAAACGACTTCCTGACCTATGATGCTTCGCCGCGCGAGGTGAAGGCGCTGGCCGCCGATCACGGCCTTGAGATTACCCTCTTCCAGCCCTTCCGCGACTTCGAGGGCATGCCGGAACCCCACCGTGCCCGCGCCTTCGAGCGTGCTCAGCGCAAATTCGACATCATGGGCGAACTCGGCACCGACCTGATGCTGATCTGCTCGAATGTCTCGCCGGTCTCGCTCGGCGGCATCGACCGCGCCGCCGCCGATTTCCATCAGCTAGGCGAGCTTGCGGCAAAACATGGCGTGCGCGTCGGTTACGAGGCGCTGGCCTGGGGCCGCCATATCAGCGATCACCGCGATGCCTGGGAGGTGGTGCGCCGCGCCGATCACGCCAATGTCGGCATCATCCTCGATAGTTTCCACACGCTGTCGCGCAAGATCGACCCCAATTCGATCCGCTCCATTCCCGGCGACAAAATCTTCATCGTGCAGCTTGCCGATGCGCCGCTGATCGACATGGACCTGCTTTACTGGAGCCGCCACTTCCGCAACATGCCGGGCGAAGGCGATTTGCCGGTCGTGGATTTCATGCGCGCCGTCGCCGCAACCGGCTATAGTGGGCCGCTGTCGCTCGAAATCTTCAACGACCAGTTCCGCGGCGGCTCGGCGAGGCTGCTGGCCGAAGACGGCCACCGCTCGCTCATCAACCTGATGGACCAGGTGCGCCGTCTCGAACCAGATATCCGCATCGATGTGCCGGCCATGCCGGAACGGGTGCAGACGGAAGGCGTGGAGTTCGTCGAATTCACCACGGCACCGGAAGAAAAACCCAATCTGGAAGCCCTTCTCGCCACGCTCGGCTTTGAAAACACCGCCCGGCACCGCAATCGCGATGTCGATCTTTATACGCAGGGCGATATTCGCATCGTCATCAATACCAGCGATGGCGGCGACAGTTTCGCGGGAGCGTCCTATTCCATCCACGGCACCAATGCCTATGCCTTCGGGCTGAAGGTGGATGATGCCGGGGCGGCCCTTGCCCGAGCGGAAGCGCTCGGCGCGCCCACCTTCGCCGAACCGCGCAAGTCAGGCGAAGTCGCCGTTCCCGCCATTCAGGGCGTGGGCAACGGCGTCATCTATTTCCTTGACGGTTCACCAGAGCTTTCCGCCATCTGGGACAATGAATTCGTGCCGACGGAAGGCCGAACGCCGGAAGGCGACGCCGGCCTCAGGCGGATCGATCATCTTGCGCAAACAACGCATTACGATGAAATGCTGACCTGGCTTTTATTCTACACCTCGCTGTTTGCGACGCGGCGCACACCGATGGTCGATGTGGTCGATCCGGGCGGGCTGGTGCGCAGCCAGGCGATTGAAAGCGTGCCCTCGCCGCATTTCCGTCTGACCATGAACGGTGCGGACAATCGCAAGACTTTCGCCGGCAAATTTCTGGCCGAGGGCTTCGGCACCAGCATCCAGCACATCGCGTTTGCCACCGACGATATCTTCGCCACAGCAAAAGCCCTGCAGGCGCGCGGTTTCCACGCCCTGCCGATCTCGCGCAATTATTACGACGATCTGGAAGCCCGTTTCGGGCTGGAGCCGGAGTTTTCCGATGCGCTCCGGGCCGCGAGCATTCTTTATGACCGCGACGACAATGGCGAATATTTCCAGATCTACAGCCGCACCTTCGGCGAGGGTTTCTTCTTCGAAATCATCGAAAGGCGCGGAGCCTATGGCGGTTATGGCGCAATGAACGCTCCCTTCCGCATTGCCGCACAAAGACGGCTTGCGCCGCCGGTCGGCATGCCGAAGGAATAACAGCCTGCATGAAACCGGGTGGCATTGAGCTAAGAGGGTGCTCCTTTCAGCCTGCCGCCACCTTCCCCCTCCTCATCCCTGTGCTTGTCACAGGGATCCAGCCGATGCGCGTCTGCGCGGCGGGAAGAATCTTTTCAACCGAAAGACTTGGGCTGACTGGATCTCTGTGACAAGCACAGAGATGAGGGAGGTGAGTGCAACGAACCACTGCTCGCTGTTTGGTCCCATCCCGGACGAATAAGCGCCAAATTAAAATGCACATTGCGTATTTGTAGAGCAGTACACAAAAATTGTTCAACACTCTGGACATGATTGTTCGGTTTTGTTAGCTTTTTAAGCAAAACAAGGGTGGGGAATTAGAGTTACATGCGCATCGTCGAATCTGCGGCCGACGCAAATCATCCGGCCGGTACCGATGAGGTTGCCTGCGGCGCTTCGGTGACATCGAATGTGCCGTGTCCGCGGGCGACGGCCAATGCGCGTTCCGCTGGCAAAGCGGCCTGAAGACATGCAGTTCTTCGCGAAATCCCCGTACCTGCCCGTGGCGTCGCCCAGCACGCGCCTGCCTGAGACATTTGCCCCTTCCTCACTTTCACATGGCCGCGCCCACTTTGCCGCGCAGGCCACGCCGGAGACGCTGACATGACTGCCGCACCCGCAAAAGCCCTCCTCTCGGTCGAAGGCCTGAGCGTCGAGTTCGGCAATAGCCGCGTCGTGGACGATATCTCCTTCAGCGTCGAGCCGGGCCGCACTGTCGCGGTCGTCGGCGAATCCGGTTCGGGAAAATCGGTCACCTCGCTTTCCACCATGCGCCTTGCCGACATGATGGGCGCGACCTACCCCACCGGCAAAATCCTGTTTGAAGGCAAGGACTTGCTGAAGGCGTCTCAGAAAGAGATGCGCGCGATCCGCGGCAAGGAGATCGCCATGATCTTCCAGGAGCCGATGACCTCGCTCAACCCGGTCTTCACCATCGGCGACCAGATCTGCGAAGTGCTTGTCCTGCATGAGAAGATGAGCAAGCAGGCAGCGATGGCAGAAGCACAGACGCTGCTCGAAATGGTGCGCCTGCCCGATGCCGCCGAGCTTCTGAAGCGGTATCCGCACCAGCTTTCCGGCGGCATGCGCCAGCGCGTGATGATCGCCATGGCGCTCGCCTGTCGGCCGAAGCTTCTCATTGCAGACGAACCGACAACGGCGCTCGACGTGACCATTCAGGCGCAGATCCTCAACATCATGCGCGACCTGCAAAAGAAGCTCGGCATGGGCATGGTCTTCATCACCCATGATATGGGCGTGGTGGCGGAAATGGCCGATGACGTGGTCGTCATGTGGAAGGGCAAGAAGGTGGAGGAAGGTCCTGTAAAAGATATCTTCGCCAATCCGCAGCACCCTTACACGCGCACCCTGCTTTCCGCCGTTCCGCGCCTCGGCAGCATGGAAGGCGAAGAGTTTCCCAAGCGCCTGCCGCTCACCGTGTTGCAGGACGGCCAGCCGGTCGTGGTCGGCGAGGAGCGCGTGCAAAACACCGCGAAATACGACGCGAAGCCGCTTTTGTCGGTCAAGGACCTGTTTGTCCGCTTCGATATCCGCAAGAACCTGTTCGGCAAGGCGACGCACCGCCTCAGCGCCGTGCAGAAGGTGAGCTTCGATATTCACGCCGGCGAAACGCTGGCGCTGGTGGGCGAATCCGGTTCCGGTAAATCCACCATCGGCCGCACCATCCAGCAATTGCAGACGGCCATCTCGGGCGAAATTGCCTTCAATGGTCGCAGCTATTCTGAGATGTCGGCGGCGGAGCGTTTCCGCATGCGCCAGGAAGTGCAATATATCTTCCAGGACCCCTTCGCCTCGCTCGATCCGCGCAAGACGGTCGGTTTTTCGATTGCCGAGCCGATCAACACCCATGGTTTGATCAATGATCAGAAGGCCGTAAAGCGACGGGTGGATGAATTGCTGGAGCGTGTGGGCCTCTCCTCCGAGCACGCCGCGCGGTATCCGCACGAGTTTTCCGGTGGCCAGCGCCAGCGTGTCTGCATTGCCCGCGCGCTCGCTTCCGATCCGAAGCTCATCATCGCGGACGAGGCGCTGTCGGCGCTCGACGTCTCCATTCAGGCGCAGATCATCAATCTGTTCATGGATTTGCAGGCCGAACGCGGGCTCGCCTATCTCTTCATCAGCCATGACATGGCGGTGGTGGAAAAGATGAGCCACCGCGTCGCCGTGCTTTATCTTGGCCAGATCATGGAAATGGGCAGCCGCCGGCAGGTCTTCGAAACGCCGACGCATGATTATACCCGCCGCCTGCTTTCGGCCGTGCCGGTGGCCGATCCGACCATCGAGCGCCGCATCGCGATGATCGAAGGAGAAATACCCAATCCCGTGCGCCGTGTCGGCGATGAGCCGGCCATTCTCGCCCATGAGGAAATCAATCCGGGCCACTTCATCGCGAAGAGCGCCTGAATAACAACCAGAACCACAACCATCTGAAGAGGAACAGGTAGATGACAATAATCAAGAAGGGGATGACGACAACGTTCGTCGCGCTTGCCATGGCCGCAACGGCCTTGACCGCCGCACCGGCTCTTGCCGCCGGCAAGATGACCATTTCCAGCCCACAGGATCCGGGCAGCTGGGATCCGATCGACACCTTCCTCGTGCAATGGGCGGCCGTCGCCACCAACATCTTCGATGGCCTCACCTATCGCGGCCCGGACCTGAAGGTCGTGCCCGGCCTCGCCGAATCCTGGGAAGAGCTGGATGAGGGCAAGCGCATCCGTTTCAAGCTGCGCCAGAACGTCAAGTTCCACAATGGCGAGCCCTTCAACGCCGCCGCCGTCAAGTTCACCTTCGAGCGCCTTCTCGGCGAACAGGGTGCCAAGGGCCCGCAGCGTTCCAACTACGTCGCCATCGAAAGCGTCGATGTCATCGACGATTACACCGTCGACATGAAGCTGAAGGCGCCGGATCCTGTGCTGCTGACCAAGCTTGCCGGTTATGGCGGCATGATCGTTCCGCCGAAATATATTCAGGAAAAGGGCGAGGACAATTTCAACCTCAACCCCGTCGGCACCGGCGCATTCAAATTCGTTTCCTACGCGCCGAAGACCAATATCAAGCTCGAAGCCAACCCGGATTATTGGGGCGGCGCGCCAAAACTTTCCGAGCTTGAATATCGCTTCATCGCCGAGCCGGCGACCGCCGTTGCCGAATTGCAGGCAGGCCGCGTCGATCTCGTCATTCCGCCCACCATCCCGATTGGCATGATCCCGGTTATCCAAGGCGATTCCAAGCTTGAGATCGTCAGCGTTCCCGGCCCGACGGTCGATGCGCTGCGTTTCAACACTCGTGATGGCATCACCGCCGATCCGAAGGTGCGCAAGGCCATCATCATGGCGGTCGACCGCGGCACCATCGTCAAGTCGATCCTCGCCGGTCAGGCATCGGAAATCGCGAGCTTCCAGAGCGCGCTGTCCTTCGGTTACGACCCGGAACTGAAGCCGCTGCCCTACGATCCGGAAGGAGCCAAGAAGCTGCTCGCGGAAGCCGGTGTCAAGCCGGGTGCGGCGTTGCAGATCGATATCCGCGGTAATGACGCGACGATGAACGAAGTGGCGCAGGTTATTTCCAGCTACCTCTCCATGGTCGGCATCACCGCCACCATCAAGCCCTATGAAACCAACGTGCTGCTGAACGACATCATACCGCAGGGCAAGACCGGCGCGATGTTCCAGCAGAAATGGGGCGGCTGGACCTTCGATTACGACAACACGGCCTATTCCATGTATCACTCGGGTGAAAAGTGGAACCCCTATGACAAGGACGAGAAGCTGGACAAGCTGCTGGAATCCCAGCGTCCGCTGACCGACCGTGCCGCGCGCGAAAAGATCCTCAAGGAAATCGGCAGCTATACCGCCGAACGCGCGCTGGAAATTCCGCTTTACAACACCAATGCCATTTACGGCATCAACAAGCGGGTCAAGGGTTTCGTCGCACCGCCGGACAACCGCCTGAAGCTGACCGACGTCACCGTCGAATAAGCTGGTTAATCCTCTCATAAGTCGCCTTGCCCGCCACGCGCGGGCAAGGCAGAACTTCTCTTCAAGGTAAAAAACGTGGCCGGTTTCCTCATCAAGCGATTGCTGCAGGCGATTTTTGTCGTCATAGCCATCACCCTTCTCGTTTCTTTCGCCATCCGCCTGACGGGTGACCCCGCCGTCACCATGTTCCAGGGCGGCGGCAGCATGACGGAAGATGATCTGGCGCGCATCCGTGCGGCGCTCGGCACCGACCGGCCGTTCTTCGTGCAATATTTCAGCTTCCTGAAGGGCCTCGTGACGCTCGATTTCGGCCGCAGCTTCACCGGCAGCACGCCGGTCTCGCGCCTCATTGCCGATGCCCTGCCCGCAACGCTGCTTCTCGCCTTCATCTCTATGGCGGTGTCGATTGCCCTTTCCATTCCGCTCGGCATCAAGGCGGCGACCTCGCGCGGCAAGACGGCCGATCAGGTGATCCGCATCTTTTCGCTCGTCGGCCTGTCCTTCCCTAATTTCTGGCTGGCAACCATGCTGGTGCTGTTGTTCTCCATCACGCTCGGCTGGCTGCCGCCAAGCGGCATGGGTGGCTTTGCCAGCTACATCATGCCCGCCGTGACGATGGGCGTCATCCTCACCGCCACCAATGTGCGCCTGGTGCGCACCGCAATGCTCGATACGCTGCGCTCGCAATATATCATGGTAGCGCGCGCCAAGGGCCTCAGCGAAAACAAGGTTCTCTACAAACACGCGCTGCGCAACTGCGCCATTCCGCTCATCACCTATTTCGGCCTGCAATTTGGTGGGCTGCTCGGCGGCATCGTCGTCATCGAACGCGTCTTCAACTGGCCGGGCCTCGGCACGCTGGCTTTCGATGCGGTCGGCGCGCGCGATTATTCCGTGCTTCAGGCCGTCATCACCGTGCTGTCGCTGATGATCGTCGGCATCAACCTTCTGGTCGATATCGCCTATGGGCTTGTCGATCCGCGCATCCGCACGGAGTAAGTGACGATGGCTGCCAAAACCTCGCGTCTCGCGCGCTTCACCAATCTAGAATTCGTCCTCGGCGCGTTCCTCACGACAGTCATCTGCCTTGCCGTCGTCTTTTCCGACGTGCTGTTTCCGGGCGGGGCTGACAAGATCGACCTGATGGCGCGCCTTGCCAAGCCCTTCGCCAATGCCGCCCATCCGCTCGGCACCGATCCGCTGGGTCGTGACGTGCTCGCCCGTGTCGTCGCCGGCGGCAAGATTTCGCTGCTTGTCGGTTTCACCTCGGTTATCGGCGCGGTCATCTTCGGCGTCGCGGTCGGACTGGTGGCGGGTTATTATCGCGGCTTCTGGGATATGCTGGTCATGCGCTTTGCCGATATCCAGCTCGCCATGCCCTTCATTCTGCTCGCCATCACCTTCATCGCCATTGTCGGCGGCAGCCTCACCAACACCATCATCCTCCTGATCGTCTCGCAATGGGTGCAATATGCCCGCCTCGTGCGCGGCTCGGTGCTGACGCTGCGGGAGCGGGAATTCATCCTTTCCGCCCGCGCCATCGGCGTGAAAGACTGGCGCATCATTCTTCAGCACCTGCTGCCGAACCTTATCGGCCCGGTCATCGTGCTGATGACGCTCAATGTCGCCAACAACATCCTGCTTGAAAGCAGCCTCACCTTCCTCGGTCTCGGCGTCGATCCGACGATTCCGAGCTGGGGCGGCATGCTGGCGGATGGGCGTACCTATCTGCAGACCGCATGGTGGGTCAGCGTCTTCCCGGGTCTTGCCATCCTTCTGACGGTGCTTGGCCTCAACCTTCTCGGCGACTGGCTGCGCGATAGCCTCGACCCCACCGGCAGAACCTCGAGGTAACAGCGATGAGCCAGATTTTCGACCAGACTTTCGAACGCACGCTGGATGCGCTTCTCGCCAATGCCGAACCCGGCCAGTCCTTCGAGGCATGGAGCTTCGATGATGCCAAAAGCCGCCGCGAAGCCGAAAACCGGCTGAAGAAAAAAGGCGTCAGCGCCCGCATCCGCAGCGCCTACAAACCGCTTCTCTTCACCTTTATGGAAGAGATCAATCTGGATGGCGTCGACACCATCGAGGTGCGTTACCCCGTACACGCAAACGCCCCCGCCAATCGTTTCCGGCTGGAAGCCTATCCGCTGGCCGCGCTGGTGGGCGATGCGAAGATCGACTTCGTCGCCCGAAAAGACGACGCCTTCCATTATGATGTTACCCTGAGCCGCAACGGCAAGAAGGAAACCCTGAAGATTCCGGCGCCAAACCGGGTGCACACGGATATCGTCGGCGAAACCAATGTTTCACCCACGGGCTGGTTCCGGCTTGCCGGCGATGCTGTGGGTGAGCGGCTGGAGACGGATTACGAACGGCTTTTCGAAGCGGCGATCCATGCCGTCGCCAACCATGGCTGGGGCGATGAAGAGCCCTATTTCGAGGAACTGAACATCCGCGTTGCGCATCCGGCCGAAGATTTGCCACTTGCCCTCGGCGATGAGGTCGTCAGCCTGCGCGAAGCCCTGCATGAGGATTTCTATTTCTCGCTGCTAGAATTCTTCCAGAAGAAATCCGGCCGGCCGCTGGGTGACCGGGGCCTGAAGCCCGGCCAGATCGTGCCGGAAATTGTCAAAAGCCAAGGTGAAGTCTCCGTCCGCATCGAAGCCCGCACGCTCACCACCGCCTTTCTCGATGGCCGTGAGCAGCCGATCGATACGGCCAGCGAACCGGTCGCGGCAGGCCAGCTCGCGAAGCTGCTTGAAGAAATCGGCGGCGAGGCCTTCGAGGCCCGCTCCCGTTCCGGCCGTATTCTTGCCGCCCGTTATGTCACCGGCAGCGATGCCGCGGTGATGATCAGCGGCGGCCAGCATCCCAACGAGACCACAGGCATCGTCGGCGCGATCCGCGCTGCCCGTAAACTTGCCGAGCGCAGGGGCGCACATTTCACCATTTCGCCGCTGGAAAATCCGGACGGTTACGCCCTGCATCAACGGCTGAGAGCCGACAATCCGCGCCACATGCATCACGCGGCGCGTTACACGGCGCTCGGCGACGATCTCGAATATCGCACGCGGGAGAATTCGGGTGTCCATCTCAACGAGAAGGCAATCCGTTTCAAGGCGCAGGAAATGAGCGGCGCCAGCCTGCATGTGAACCTGCACGGTTATCCATCCCATGAATGGACCCGGCCGCTTTCCGGCTATGTACCGCGCAATTTCGCCATGTGGACGCTGCCGAAAGGGTTCTTCCTCATGATCCGCCACCATGCGGACTGGGAAAGGCAGGCCGAAGCCCTGCTCGACCGGGTGACCCGCCATCTCGGCGCCATTCCCGGCCTGCTCGACTACAACAACCGACAGATCGCTCTTTATGAAATCCACGCCGGCGAAACCGGTTTCCGCATCATCAACGGCTTCCCGTGCCTGTCTTCCGTCGACGACCGCCACACCGTGCCGATGACGCTGATCACCGAATACCCCGACGAGACGATCTACGGCAACGACTTCATCACCGGCCACACCGCACAGATGGAAACGGTTCTCTCCGCCTATGATGCCTGGCAGGAGATTCTCGTCGGGGAAGTGGCCTGATATTGCGGGCCGCCCTCGGTGGGCGGCCTATTTTCCCGCCGTGCTCGCGAGTTTTTGGTCCCGCTGCTTCTGCAAAAGCCTCTTGCCCTTGCTTAGAATATGCAGATTAGCGGCATCAAGCTTGTTGTACCCGGCCTGAATAATATCGAGATCGGCGACGTGACCGATTGCTGCCAGTTCATGCATCACGTCGCCAATAGCGACATCGACACTCGGCTTTTGCAGGTTGATCACATCCTCCACCGCAGCGTGCATGCCTTGCGCGTCTCCGCCCATGACGTGATACAGCGCCAGCGCCTTGCGAAGAAATGCTTCGCGGCGCTCGATCTTATTGTTGAGTATACTTTCGCCAAGGCGATCTCGCATCAACTCAACAACTCTATTTTGATATTCGCCCATCAGACACCAAATAAAGTTCACAATATGCTTCGCGAGGCTACAAACAATCCCCTTAGAACTGGTTAAGGCACGAGGCTTGCGCGGGTATGACCGTCATTTTCGAAACATGTCACAAAAGCTGGTTTTCATGACGAAGCATTTCGATACCACGTGCCGCGAAAACACCGGTCGTGATGGCTGCGGCGGCGCTATACATTGAGAATCACGGGATGATCACTATTGTGCGATCTTACATGAGACAAACCCGGCGAGACGGGTATTGATAACCGTCAGGTTATTTATCACCCCCCTTATTTCATTTTACTTTGGCCACCGCACTCATCAATCTGGCAGTCTGGATCGGTGGATGGGAGCCACGGATCAATTGGGAGGAAATCATGAAATTACGGATCACCGCCGCCATCGCGGCCATCTGCTTCAGTACTGCCGCTTATGCCGATACAATCAAGGTGGGCGTGGTCGGTCCGTTCTCCGGCCCCTTCGCGCTGCAGGGCAAGAACTTCAAGGCCGGCATCGATGCCTGGTTCGCGTTGCACGGCAACAAGGTCGGCGACGATACGGTAGAGGTCGTCTATCGCGATGTGCCGCAGGCCGATCCGGCGCAATCCAAGGCGCTGGCGCAGGAACTGGTGGTGAAGGAAGGCGTACAATATCTCGCCGGCTTCTATTTCACCCCCGACGCCATGGCCGTCACGCCTTTGCTGAAGCAGGGCAATGTGCCGATGGTCATCATGAATGCCGCCACTTCGGCCATCGTGACCAAGAGCCCCTATGTGGTGCGCACCTCGTTCACCACCTGGCAGACCTCCACCCCCATCGCCAAGGTGGCCTTTGATGGCGGCGTGAAGAAGGTCATCTCGCTGGTCAGCGATTATGGCCCGGGCGTCGATGCCGAAAACGCCTTCAAGGCGGCCTTCAACGCCGCCGGCGGCGAGGTTGTCGAAAGCATCCGCATGCCGCTTTCCACCAATGATTTCAGCCCGATCATGCAGCGCGTGAAGGATTCCGGCGCGCAAGGCGTCTTCGCTTTCCTGCCGTCAGGCCCGACCACGCTCGGCTTCGTCAAGGCCTTCAACGATAACGGCCTGAAATCCGCAGGCGTCAAGCTCTTCGCGCCGGGCGATCTGACGCAGGAATCCGACCTGCCGGCGCTCGGGGAAGCCGCGCTCGGCATGCAGACGACCTTCCATTACGCCGTCTCGCATGATTCCCCTGAGAACAAGACCTTCGTGGAAGCGGCCGCCAAGGCGATCGGCAATCCGAAGGAGCTCTCCTTCCCTTCCGTCGGCGCTTTTGACGGTATGTATGTCATCAGCAAGATGATCGAGGCTACCGGCGGCAAACAGGATGCGGAAAAGGCGGTGAACGCGGTGAAGGGTCTTTCCTGGACAAGCCCGCGCGGCCCTGTCAGCATCGATCCGGAAAGCCGCCACATCACGCAGAACATCTATCTGCGCGAAGTGGCCAAGGGCGATGACGGCAATTATTACAACAAGGAAGTCCAGACCTTCGAAAAACAGGGCGATCCGGGCCTCGCCGCCGCGAAGTAACGGCAGCTTTTAAAAGACGTTGTCGGGCCGCCAATAGCGGCCCGTCTCGGGCCCGGATGGGCATTGCAGCACCGGGAGGAATTTTTCAGCATGCAGACGGTCTTCAGCATCCTTGTCGATGCGCTCGCCTATGGCATGGTCCTGTTCATCATCTCCATCGGCCTTTCGGTGACGATGGGGCTGATGCGGGTGGTCAATCTGGCGCATGGCGCCTTCGCCATGATCGGCGGTTATCTCGCCTCCTATGCCGCCCATGGCCTCGGCCTCGGTTATGCCCTGGCGATCCTCGTCGCCATTGTCGGCACCATCGTCATCGCCATTCCGCTTGAGCGTTTTCTCTATCGCCGCATCTATGGCGCGCCGGAGCTGACACAGGTGCTGATGACCATCGGCATCACGTTTTGCATCATCGGCATCGCCAATTTCGTCTTCGGCCCGACGCTGAAGACCATTCCGCTGCCGCAGCAGCTGGCCGGCCCCACCGATCTCGGCTTCCGCACCATCGCCACCCACCGCATCTTCGCCATTGCCTGCGGTCTGGCCGTTGCCGGTGCATTGTGGTTCACCTTCGAAAAGACCGCCTTCGGCATCAAGCTGCGCGCTGCTGTCGATAACGCCGCCATGGCGGCCGCACTCGGCGTTCGCACCGAGGTCATCTATGCCGTCAGTTTCGCCATCGCCGTCGGCCTTGCCGCCATGGGCGGCGTCATCGGCGCGGAATTGCTGCCGGTCGAACCCTATTATGCGCTGCGTTATATGGTGACCTTCCTCGTGGTGGTCTCGGTCGGTGGCGCGGGCTCCATTCCCGGCGCACTGATCGCCTGCCTGCTGCTCGGCGCCATCGATACGACCGGGCGGTATCTCGCGCCCGAATATGGCGAATTCTTCTTTTACCTGGCGGTCATCGTGATCATCACGCTGTTCCCGCGCGGCCTTCTCGGAAGGGCGAAATGAGATGGCGGTGCTCATGAACGACGTGACTGAAACGGCAGAAATCCCGAAGGCGCGCTCGCCGCTGCGCGCGCTTGCGGGGCCGCTCCTCATCATTATCGCCGCCATTGCCGGTTATTACCTGTTTCCGGATAATCTGGCGCTTCTGACCCGTATCATCGCCATCGCGCTTCTCGTGCTGTCGATCGATCTCGTTACCGGCTATTGCGGCGTCGCCACGCTCGGCCACGCCGCGCTGTTCGGCGCAGGCGCCTATGCCGCCGGCATCGCCGCCGCCCATTTCGAGATTACCGATCCGCTGCTGATGACCGTGATCGGCGCAGGCGCGGGCGGCGTTGCCGGGCTGGTCTCCGGCACGGTTCTCTTGCGCGCCCACGGCCTGCCGCAGCTCGTTCTTTCCATCGCCGTCATCCACCTGTTTCATGAGGCGGCCAACAAGGCATCGGGCTGGACGGGCGGCAGCGACGGTCTTGCCGGCGTTTCCCCGGACGCCCTGTTCGGCACCTTCGAATTCGACCTTTTCGGCCGCACCGCCTATATTTACGGCGTCTGTCTGCTGCTCGTCGTCTTCCTCGGCCTCAGGGTCGTGGTCAATTCGCCCTTCGGCATGTTGTGCCGCGGCGTCAAGCAGGACAGCATCCGCATTCAGGCCATGGGCGGCGCCGTCAACGGCACGATTTTGAAGATGTTCGTCATATCGGGCGTCGTCGCCGGCATTGGCGGTGCGCTCAACGCCATCTCCACCCAGGTCGTCGGTCTCGATAGCCTCAGCTTCACGCTTTCGGCCGAAGCGCTGGTCATGCTGGTGCTCGGCGGCGCGGGTTCGCTTTACGGCGCGCTGATCGGCGCCGTCACCTTCATGTGGTTCGAGGATGTCGTTTCCGCCGCCAATCCGTTCCACTGGCTCACCATTGTCGGCCTGCTGCTGATTGCCGTCGTGCTTTTTGCGCCGCGCGGGCTTTATGGCGCGGGTGAGCAGATCATTGCGCGCATCCGTGGAGGTCGCAAATGAGCGCCATTTTCGAAGTCTCCGGCCTCAAGAAAAATTTCGGCGGCCTCGTCGTCACCAACAATGTCTCGCTGTCGCTTTCGCCGGGGGACCGCACGGTGCTGATCGGCCCCAATGGCGCCGGCAAGACCACCTTCGTCAATCTCGTCACCGGCAATATCAAGCCCTCGGCCGGCACGGTGCGCATCGCCGGCGAGGACGTGACCGGCCTCAGCGCCAGCCAGCGGGTGAAGCGCGGCCTTGTGCGCTCCTTCCAGGTCACGCGGCTGTTTCAGGACATGACGCCGGAGGAACATGTGGCGCTCGCCATTCTCCAGCGCGAAGGCAGGACGGGCCGAATTTTCGGCCGTTACCGCGCCATGCCTGCGGTGATGAGCGAAGCCCGCGACATTCTCGGCACGCTCGGCCTTCTTGGGCTTGCCGAAACAAGGGTGCGTGAAATCGCCTATGGCCAGCAGCGGCTGATCGAGATCGCGCTTGCCATGGCGCTTCGCCCTAAAATCCTGCTGCTCGACGAACCGGCCGCCGGCGTGCCTTCCACGGAAACCGCGCGCATCGAACAGGCGCTCGACCGGCTGCCGGCCGATCTCGCGATCCTGATGATCGAGCACGACATGGATCTGGTCTTCCGTTTCGCCAAACGTGTGGTGGTACTCGCCGCAGGCGCCGTCATCTTCGACGGTTCACCTGAAGACGTCACCAGCAATGCGGAAGTCCGCCAAGCCTATCTGGGAAGTTACGCCGATGCCCGCAGCGCCGCTTGAAATCGTCAACCTCACCGCCGGTTATGGCCCTACCCGCGTCATCGAGGGCCTGTCGCTTTCCGTGCCGTCGGGCTCGCGTTTCGCGGTTCTCGGCCGCAACGGCGTCGGCAAGACCAGCCTCTTCGCCACGCTGGCCGGCCAGACGAAACGCTTCGCCGGCGATATCCGCATCGGCGGGCAGGACATCGCCGCCCTTCCGAGCGCCGCCCGCGCCAAAGCCGGCCTCGGCTACGTGCCGCAGACGCGGGATGTGTTTCCCACCCTCACCGTCGAGGAAAATCTCTTCGTCGGTCTCAAGACCCGGCCGAAATCGGCCATCGAGGAAGCCTACACGCTGTTTCCGCGCCTGAAAGAGCGCCGCCGCAATCTCGGCTCGCAACTTTCGGGCGGCGAACAGCAGATGCTCTCCACCGCCCGCACGATTCTCGGCCAACCGCGCGTGCTGCTTCTCGACGAGCCGCTCGAAGGCCTCGCCCCCGTCATCTGCGAGGAGCTGATGGCCGCCTTCTCCAAACTGGCGCAATCGGGCGAAATGACCATCCTCCTCGTCGAACAGCGCATCCAGATGGCCATCGACTTCGCCGACCACGCCATCATCATGGAACGCGGCCGCATCGTCTGGGAAGGGCCGTCGAGCGACCTTGCGGAGAACCCGGATATTATCGATACGCATCTTGGGGTTGGCGGGCTGCATTGAGCCAACGCATCGCCGTTGCGCGTTCACATATATAATCTCGTCATACCGGCCTTGAGCCGGTATCCAGCCACCCCAAGTCCTTGGGGTGAAAAGACACTTCGCGCCGCGCAGACGCGCGCCGGCTGGATTCCGGCTCAAGGCCGGAATGACGGAGGGTGACCGATCACACAAAGCGCCCGCCGTCTCATTTGCTCTTCCTCAAAAAACCCAATGGAATAAAAATTCCACTGCAGTTAAAGTGCACACGATTTCAGTCTGCACAAAGGAACGACAATGACGGCAATCGAGGCGCCAGAATCCGTAAAGGCTTTTGAGGAGCGGCTGCTCCAGGTCGCGGAGGGTTTGCCGAAACGATTGCGGCAATGCGCCGATTATGTCGCTTCCAATCAGGATCGCATCGCCGTTTCCACCGTCGCCGAAATGGCGGAAGGGGCCGGCGTGCAGCCCTCGGCCTTCATGCGTTTTTGCCAGATCATGGGTTTTTCCGGCTTTTCGGAAATGCAGCGGCTGTTCCGTGATTCCTACGTCGGCGGCTGGCCGGATTATGCCACGCGACTCGACCATCTGCGGGAGAAGGGCGATGAAAGCGCTTCCAGCCTGCTTGCCGAATTCGTGGAGGCCGGCCGTTCCTCGCTGGAAATGCTGCTGAAATCGGTCGATACCCGCCAGCTTGACGAGGCGGTTTCGGCGCTGGCGAAGGCGCGCACCGTGCATATCATCGGTCTGCGGCGGTCCTTCCCCATTGCCAGCTATCTCGCTTACGCCTTCGAGAAGATGAAGGTGCCGGCGGTTCTGCACAGTGCGGTCGGCGGGCTCGGCAATATCAGCGCCATTTCCCGTGACGACGCGCTGATCGCGATCACCTTTTCCCCCTATTCCGCAGAAACGCTGGAGCTGGCGGAAAACGCCCGCGCCAACGGTATTCCGGTCGTGGCGCTCTCCGATTCCGCCGTCAATCCGCTGCGCAAATCCGGCGCGACGCTGCTGACCGTCACCGAGATCGATTTCGGCGCGTTCCGCTCGCTTTCCGCCACGCTCTGTCTGGCCATTACGCTGGCCGTGGCTGTGGGAACGCGCAAAACAGCCTGAATATTTTTATTGAAAACGGAAAAAATAGAATTTATGATCCAAATCCATGAAACGGGCATTCCATAATCGTCCGTCTCGTGACGAACGAAAATGAGCGGAGGAGGCTCATCGGAGCGGGATGGCGAAAGATGCGGGCGATCGTCGCCTGAATGCCGCTCCAGACATGTGAGGCAGACCGTACCGAGGTGCGGTGCTAAGGAGGAACCTTTTGAAAAAACTTGATCTCATCACGATCGGGCGCTCGTCTGTCGATCTGTACGGTTCGCAGGTCGGCGGCCGTCTGGAGGACATGGCCTCCTTTGCCAAATATATCGGCGGCTCTCCCACCAATATCGCAGCCGGCGCTGCACGCCTCGGGCTCAACAGCGCCGTCATCACCCGTGTCGGCGATGAGCATATGGGCCGCTTTATCCGCGAACAGCTGGTGCGCGAAGGCGTCGATGTGCGCGGTGTGAAGACGGACCCGGAGCGGCTGACCGCGCTGGTGCTGCTCGGCATTCGCGACCAGAACCAGTTCCCGCTGATCTTCTATCGCGAAAACTGCGCCGACATGGCGCTCAGCGAAGACGATATCGATCCCGCCTTCATTGCCGAGGCAGGCTGCGTCTGCGCCACCGGCACGCATCTGTCGCATCCGAAGACGGAAGCGGCCGTGCTGAAGGCGCTGAAACTCGCCCGCGAAAATGGCGCAAAGACCGCGCTCGATATCGATTACCGCCCCAATCTCTGGGGTGTGGCCGGCCACGGCGATGGCGAGAGCCGTTTCGTCGAATCGCAGAAGGTCACCGCCAAGCTGCAATCCACCCTGCATCTCTTCGACCTGATCGTCGGCACGGAAGAGGAATTCCACATTGCCGGCGGCTCCACCGATACGCTGACCGCGCTGAACGCCGTGCGCAAGGTCTCGAATGCGACGCTGGTATGCAAGCGCGGCCCGATGGGTGCTTCGGTTTTCGCCGGCGACATTCCTGCCAGCCTCGACGATGGCGAGACTGGCGAGGGTTTCCCGATCGAGGTCTTCAATGTTCTAGGGGCCGGCGATGGCTTCATGGCTGGGCTGTTCCGCGGCTGGCTGCGCGGCGAAGACTGGCCGACGACGCTGAAATATGCCAATGCCTGCGGCGCCTTCGCCGTCTCCCGCCATGGCTGCACGCCCGCCTATCCAAGCTGGGAAGAGCTGCAATATTTCTTCAAGGCAGGCATTCGCAACAAGGCGCTTCGCAAGGACGAGGCGCTGGAGCAGGTGCATTGGTCGACCAACCGCAAGGGCGACTGGGACACGATGCGCGTCTTCGCCTTCGATCACCGCATGCAGCTGGAAGCCATCGCCGACGAGCTTGGCGTCAAGCACGAGCAGATCGGCGCTTTCAAGAAACTCTGCCTTCAGGCCGCACAGCATGTTGCCGGCGACAGGCCGGGTTACGGCATTCTCTGCGATGGCCGTCTCGGACGTGACGCCCTGTTTGCCGCCAGCGGCTCGGGCCTCTGGATCGGCCGTCCCGTGGAGTGGCCGGGCTCGCGCCCGCTGACGCTGGAACCCGATCTCGGCAAGGATTTCGGCGGTCTTTCTGAATGGCCGCTTGAAAATGTCGTCAAGGTTCTGTGTTTCTATCATCCCGACGATACGGATGAGATGCGCGCCGCGCAGGAAGAGACGGTCATGCGCCTGTTCCAGGCGACACGCCGCAACCGGCTGGAAATGCTGCTGGAGGTCATTCCCTCCAAGGTCGGCCCGACCGACGATTTGACCGCCGCCCGCATCATCGAGCGCTTTTACGAGATCGGGGTCTATCCCGACTGGTGGAAGCTGGAGCCGATGAAGACCCGTGCTGCGTGGAAAAACGCCTGCGACGCCGTGCACCGCAACGATCCTTACGTGCGGGGCATCGTCGTTCTCGGTCTCGACGCGCCGCAAAGCGAACTAGAGGAGAGCTTCCGCCTTGCCGCCGGTTTCGATCTGGTCAAAGGTTTCGCCGTTGGCCGCACGATTTTCGCGGATGCCGCCCGCAGCTGGCTCGGTGGCAAGATGACCGATGAGGAAGCGGTCAGGGATATGGCGCAGCGCTATACCAGCCTGTGCCGCATTTGGGATGAGGCGCGCGCCAAAAAGGGAGAGGCAGCGTGAAGACAATCAGATTGACGGCTGCGCAGGCCATGGTTCGTTACCTGGCAGCGCAGATGAATGAACATGGCGAAACCTACATCGCCGGCATGTGGGCCATTTTCGGCCATGGCAATGTCGCCGGCATCGGCGAGGCGCTTTATGGTATCCGCGACGAACTGCCGACCTATCGCGGCCAGAACGAGCAATCCATGGCCCATGCGGCCATCGCCTATTCGAAGCAGCTGCGCCGCCGCCGCGCCATGGCGGTCACCTCCTCCATCGGCCCGGGTGCGGCAAACATGGTGACGGCCGCCGCCCTTGCCCATGTCAACCGCCTTCCCGTGCTGTTGATCCCCGGCGACGTCTTCGCCAATCGTGGGCCCGATCCGGTCTTGCAGCAGCTCGAAGATTTCGGCGATGGCACGATGACGGTGAATGACTGCTTCCGCCCCGTCAGCCGTTATTTCGACCGCATCATGCGGCCGGAACAATTGCTGACAGCCCTTCCCCGCGCCATGCGCACCATGACGGACCCTGCCGATTGCGGCCCCGTCACGCTCGCCTTCTGCCAGGATGTGCAGGCGGAGGCCTATGATTACCCTGTCAGCTTCTTCGAAAAGCGTGTCTGGCGCCAGCGCCGCCCCGAGCCGGATGTGGTGGAATTCGAAGAGGCCGTCGCTGCGCTCAAGGCGGCGAAGAACCCGATCATCGTTGCTGGCGGCGGCGTGCATTTTGCCGGCGCAACCGAAACGCTGAAGCGCTTTGCCGAAACCCATTCCATTCCCGTCGTCGAAACGCAGGCCGGTAAATCGGCCCTCGCCTGGGACCATGATCTGAATTTCGGCCCCGTTGGCGTGACCGGAGCGGAGAGCGCCAATATCATCAGCGAAAAGGCCGATCTTGTCTTCGGTGTCGGCACCCGTTTTCAGGATTTCACCACCGGCTCCTGGGCGCTGTTCAAGAACCCGAACCGCAAAATCCTGGCGCTTAACGTTCAGCCCTATGACAGCGCCAAGCACGATGCGATCAGCCTGACGGCGGATGCGAAGATCGGGCTTGAGAAACTCTCCGCAGCACTCGGCAGCCACCGTTTTGCCGCGCCGGATGCCGGTCTCAAGGCTGCATGGTTTAAAAAGGCCGATGCCGATACGGCAGCGCCGGGCGAAGACAACGCCAACAGCCTGCCCACCGACATGCAGGTCATCGGCGCGGTGCAGCGCCAGTCGCGCGACAATACCGTCGTCATGTGCGCGGCCGGCACCATGCCGGGCGAGCTTCACCAGCTGTGGAAATCCAAGCTGCCGCTCTCCTATCACATGGAATACGGCTTCTCCTGCATGGGTTATGAAGTGGCCGGCGGCCTCGGCATCAAGATGGCGGAACCGGACCGCGACGTGATCGTCATGGTCGGCGACGGTTCCTACATGATGATGAATTCCGAGCTTGCGACCTCGGTTGCCATGGGCGTGAAGATCACGCTCGTCATCACCGACAATCGCGGTTACGGCTGCATCAACCGGCTGCAGATGGAAACCGGCGGCGCGGAGTTCAACAATCTCTACGCCCACACCAACGTCAACCCGATCGCCATCGATTTCGTGGCCCATGCAGGCTCGATGGGGGCGGATGCGCGCAAGGTTTCCACCATTACCGAGCTGGAAGAGGCGCTTGCGGCAGCCCGTGCCTCCAGCCGCACCACCGTCATCGTTATCGATACCGACCCTTACCCGACGCCGCAGGCCGGCGGTCACTGGTGGGATGTCGCGGTGCCTGAAGTTTCCGACCGCGCCGAAATCGGCCCGGCCCGCGTCCGTTATGAAAACCATGTCAAGGAAAGACAGTAAGATGATCCGTTACGGAACCAACCCGATTGCCTGGTCCAACGACGACGACCGCACGCTGGGCGCGCATATCAGCCTCGAACAATGCCTCGATGAAACCGCCAAGATCGGTTTTGACGGCATCGAGAAGGGCCACAAGTTCCCGACTGAGGCGGAAGGCCTGAAGGGCGTGCTTTCGCCGCGCGGCCTCTCCTTCGTCTCCGGCTGGCATTCGCTGAACCTTCTGACCGACGACATCGAATCCGAAAAGAAGGCGATGCAGCCGGCGCTTGACCTGCTGAAAGCCATGGGCTCGAAGGTCATCATCGTCTGCGAGACCTCCAACGCCATCCATGGCGATGACAACAAGGCGCTGGTCGACCGTCCGCGCCTTGCGGCCGGGGACTGGGCGAAATTCGGCGCGGGCGTCGAGGCCCTGGCCGCCTTTGCCGCAGAACAGGGTATCACCCTCGTTTATCACCACCACATGGGAACGGTGGTCGAGAGCGAAGAGGAAATCGATCTCCTGATGAAGCACACCGGCCCGAAGACGCATCTCCTGCTCGATACCGGCCATTGCCTGTTCGGCGGCGGCGATCCTGTGCGCGTTGCGCAGAAATACATGGGTCGTGTCGGCCATATCCATGCCAAGAATGTGCGCCCTGCCATTGCCGATCAGGTTCGGGGTGAGCGGCTCTCCTTCCTCGAAGGCGTGCGCCGCGGCGTGTTCACCGTTCCCGGCGACAGCGAAGGCGGCGTGAACTTTCCGCCGGTGCTGAAGGTGGCGGCCGAGCATGGTTACAGCGGCTGGCTGGTGATCGAGGCCGAGCAGGACCCCGACGTGCGCAACCCGTTCGAATATCAGAGCCTCGGGCTGAAATCGCTGAAGGCTTTTGCGCGCGAGGCAGGGCTGGACAAGGCTCAGGCTGCTTGAGCTGAACCGATAACGGGCGGCATACCCCGCCCGTCATACCGGCCTTGAGCCGATATCCAGCCAGCCCAAGTCCTTGGGCTGAAAAGAGTTGTCCCCGCCGCGCAGACGCGCGTCGGCTGGACCCCGGCTCAAGGCCGGGGTGACGAGACGGCAAGAACCGACGAACGACTGACCAAAAAGGAAAACCACCATGACCTCACTTCTGCGCAAGCCGGTCGCGACCAGCGGCAAGGTGCACGATATCACGCCCCAAAGCGCGGATTGGGGTTATGTCGGTTTCGGCCTCTACCGCCTGAAGCCGGGCGAGACGGCGGCGGAAAACACCGGCGATACGGAAGTCATCCTCGTGCTGGTGGAAGGCAAGGCGACGATTTCCGCAGGCGGTAAGGACTTCGGTGAACTCGGCGACCGCATGAATGTGTTCGAGCGCAAGCCGCCGCATTGCGTTTATGTTCCGGCCGGCTCCGAATGGTCGCTGACCGCCACAACGGATTGCACCATCGGCGTCTGCACCGCACCCGGCGAAAAAGGCAGCCGCGAGGCGCAGCAGATCGGCCCCAATGGCGTGCAGCTCACCGAGCGTGGCAAGGGCGCCAATACGCGTTACATCTTCCCCATCGCCATGGAAGAGCGCGATGTGGCCGACAGCCTGCTGGTAACGGAGGTCTTCACGCCGTCGGGCAACTGGTCATCCTATCCGCCGCACCGGCATGATGAGGATAACTATCCCGATATGACCTATCTGGAGGAGACCTATTATCATCGCCTCAACCCGGCGCAGGGTTTCGGCTTCCAGCGCGTCTTCACCGAAGACGGTTCGCTGGATGAGACCATGGCGGTGTCGGACGGCGATGTCGTGCTGGTGCCCAAAGGCCACCACCCCTGCGGCGCGCCCTATGGTTATGAGATGTATTATCTGAACGTGATGGCGGGGCCGATGCGCAAATGGCGCTTCAAGAACCACCCGGATCACGACTGGATTTTCAAGCGGGATAATCCGTAAGGCATTTCAGGCAAACACCGCCGCCTCCTCATCCCTGTGCTTGTCACAGGGATCCAGCCAGCCCAAGTCCTTGGGCTGAAAAGAGTCTTTCCGTCGCGCGACGCGCGTCGGTTGGATTCCTGTGACAAGCACAGGAATGAGGGGTCTGCGGAGGTACGTCTCGACTCTGCGTTGGAGCTGAACCAACGCATCCAAACAATTGAATTAATTCAAATAATTTCGGGAGGAGAATAGCATGGCCGCTCTTGGCGTGGGCCTTATCGGCACCGGTTACATGGGCAAATGCCACGCGCTGGCGTGGAACAACGTCACCAGCGTCTTCGGCGATGTGGAACGCCCCCGCCTCGTGACGCTCGCGGAAGTTAACCCCGAGCTTGCCGCGAAGAAAGCCGCCGAGTTCGGTTTTACCCGTTCGACGGGCAACTGGCGCGACCTGCTTTCCGACCCCGAGATCGACGTGATCTCGGTCACCACGCCCAACGCCTTCCACCCGGAAATGGCCATTGCCGCCCTTGAGGCCGGCAAACATGTCTGGTGTGAAAAGCCGATGGCGCCCGCTTTTGCTGACGCGGTGAAGATGCGCGATGCGGCCCGCCGCTCCGGCAAGGCGGCAGCGATGGGTTACAACTATATTCAGAACCCCGTCATCCGCCATATCCGCCGTCTGATCGACGAAGGCGCCATCGGCAGGGTCTATCACGTCCGCGCCGAAATGGACGAGGACTTCATGGCGGATGCCACCCAGCCCTTCTACTGGAAGAGCGAATCTTCCTCCGGTTACGGCGCGCTGGACGATTTTGCCGTGCACCCTCTGTCCCTGCTCTTCGCCCTCTTCGGCCATGCCGAAAGCGCCATCACCGACATGGTGAAGCCTTATGAAACCCGGCCGCTTGCCGGCGGTGGCGAACGCGCCGTCGAAACACATGACCTCGCCAGCGTGCTGCTGAAGCTCGAAGGCGGCATTTCCGCCGTGCTCATTGCCAACCGTTCCGCCTGGGGCCGCAAGGGCCGCATCGCCATCCAGATTTATGGTTCCACCGGCTCGATCCTGTTCGATCAGGAGCGGATGAACGAGTTCCAGCTCTACACCACGGATGGACGCCCGGAAGAGCAGGGTTTCAGAACAATTCTCACCGCACCGCACCACAAGCCCTACGACCGCTTCATCCCCGCCCCCGGCCACGGCCTCGGCTTCAACGATCTGAAGGTGATCGAATGCCGGGAACTGATCGCGGCAATCGAGGGGAAAAAGGCCCATATCATCGATTTCGAGGAAGGGCTGAAGATCGAGCGCAGCATTCATGCCATGGCCCGGTCGTTTGCCGAAGGGCGATGGGTGGGAAGCGCGGAGATTGCGGAATAGAACGCCCACAAAGGGCGAAAACGTCTCCTCCGTCATACCGGCCTTGAGCCGGTATCCAGCCACGGCGCGTCTGCGCCGTGAGAGGAGTATTTCGCGATCAAAGACTTGATCATGCTGGACCCGGATCAAGCAACCGTGGATGATCAAGCAAATGCTGGATCTGTCCTTGCGATGGCGTTGAGGATAGTGACGAGCTTCCGGATTGTTGCGACGATGGCTAGTTT